>JBAVMB010000388.1:0-8473 GCA_049689615.1 Allostellaceae bacterium | reverse complement strand
TATCTCGCGCGGCCCGAGCCCTACCGCTACGTCATCGGCAACGTGGCGCTGTCGGTCAAGGTGCACGAGCTGCCGGGCGTGCTGTTCGTCGACAATCCGGTCGGGCTCGAGATCAATGGCTCGCTGTGGACGCTACGCTACGAATTCATGATGTACCTATTGGTCATGGCGCTCGGCCTGATGCGGCTCCTGCGGCCCTGGACGTGCCTTGTGCTGCTCGCGCTTGGCATGGCCTGCGTACAGTTTCCGGCGACGTTTGGCGCGCTCGGCGGCTGGGGCTGGATGCTGTCGTTCTTCGCCGTCGGCATGGTGCTCTACAAGCTGCGCGCCACGCGCATCTTCGATTTCCGCATCGCGCTGGCAGCGTTGGCGCTGCTCGCCGTCAGCATTTTCGCCGGCGGATTCATCCTGCTGTTTCCGCTCACCGGCTGCTATCTGGCGCTGTGGCTGGCGCTCAATCCACACATTCGGCCGCTGCGCGCGGCACGCTGGGGCGATTTGTCGTACGGCCTCTATATCTACGGCTGGCCGGCCGAGCAGCTGGTCATCTGGCTCAAAGGCGGCCACGCGCCATGGTGGCAGGTATTCGGCGGCGGGCTCGCCATTGCCGGCGCGCTCGCGTTCGCCTCCTGGCATCTGATCGAAGGACCAGCATTGCGGCTGAAACCGCGGCCGCGATCGGCAGCGGCGCTCGCCGTCGGCGCGCACTGAGATGGCGACCGAGATTCCCTTTCGCCGCGATTTCGCTTTTCGCTACGGCGAGGCTGAAACGCTGTCGCCTCTGATCCGCCGCGTCGTCGCGCGCAACGCCAGTCCGTTCACCTTCAAGGGCACCGGCACGTACATCGTCGGCCGCGGCAAGGTCGCGATCATCGATCCGGGTCCCACGATGGACGATCATATCGCCGCGGTGCTCGGCGCCGTTGCGCACGAAACCGTAACCCATATCGTCGTGACGCATACGCATCTCGACCATTCGCCGGCCGCGGCGGCGGTGAAGGAGGCAACCGGCGCGCGCACGTTCGGCTTTGGGCCGCACGGCTCCGGCCGCGCCGAGGATCGCGCCGGCGTCGAGCTCGGCGTGGTCGAGGAAGGCGGCGACCACGATTTCCACCCCGACGTCGCGCTGCGCGACGGCGACACGTTGAACGGTTCCGGCTGGAGCCTGACGGCGGTCGAAACACCTGGGCACACCTCGAACCATCTGTGCTTTGCATTGGCCGAAGAAAAGGTGCTGTTCACCGGCGATCACGTCATGGGCTGGTCGACGAGCGTGATTGCGCCGCCCGACGGCGACATGGCCGCCTATTTGCGTTCGCTCGCCAAATTGCTCGGGCGCGACGACGCGCGTTATTGGCCGACACATGGGCCGTGCATCGACGAGCCCAAGCCCTATGTGCGCGCGTTCATCGCCCACCGGCACGAACGGGCCGACGCCATCCTGGCGCGGCTCAAAGCCGGCGCCCGGACCATTCCGGCGATCGTCGCCCAGGTCTATGCCGGCCTCGATCCGCGCCTCACCGCCGCGGCCGGCCGGTCGGTGCTGGCCCATCTGATCGAGATGATCGAGCGTGGCGTTGCCGAGAGCGACGGCCCACCCTCGCCCACCGCGCGATTCCGGCCGCGGACCTAGCATCGGGCGGGCGGCCGCGGCCCGGCCCTGGGGATGACAAGCGTTCGGGCGTGGCCTACTATCGAACGATCAACAACAAGCCGGCTCACCGGCAAAAACAGGGAGGGAGACGATGCAGTTACGGTGGAATTCCGGCGCGGCTGTGCGCGCCATCGTCGCATTGGCGGTGGGCGTGGCGCTGGCCGTCGGTTCGCCGCAGGCGCAAGCCCAGAATAAGGAGCCGATCAAGATCGGCTTCAGCATGGCGCAGACCGGCGCCTTGGCCGGCGCCGGCAAGTCCGGCCTGCTGGCGATGCAGATCTGGGCGAACGACCAGAACGCCAAAGGCGGCCTGCTTGGCCGACCGGTGAAGCTGGTCTACTACGACGACCAGACCAATCCGTCGCTGGTGCCGGGCATCTACACCAAGCTACTCGACGTCGACAAAGTCGACCTCGTCGTCGGTCCCTATGGCACGGTGCCGATCTCGGCCGCGATGCCGATCATCATTTCGCACAAGATGACGTTCCTGGCGCTGCTCGGACTCGCCGTGAACAGCAATTTCCACTATCCGAACTACTTCGCGATGATTCCGTCAGGGCCCGACCCGAAAGAGTCCTTCACCAAGGGCTTCTTCGATGTCGCACTGGCGCAGAATCCGAAGCCGAAGACCATCGCCATCGTCGGCTCGCAGGATGAATTCTCGACGCACCTGACCGATGGCGCGCGCAACAACGCCAAGGCGACCGGCCTCAAGATCGTCTACGACAAGAGTTTCCCGCCGAACACGACGGATTGCTCGCCGATCATGCGGGCGATCAACGCCACCAACCCCGACCTCATCGTGGTCGGCACGTATCCGCCGGCCGCGATCTGCATGGTGCACGCGATGAGTGAAGTCGGCACCAAGGCCAAGATGTTCGGCGGCGGCATGGTCGGTCTGCAATACACGGCGATCAAGGAGCAGCTCGGCCCGGCCCTCAACGGCATCGTCAATTACGACGTCTGGGTGCCGGCGAAGACCATGATGTTCCCAGGCACCGAGGAGGTGCTGAAGAAGTACCAGGCGGAGGCGAAGTCGGCGGGCGTCGATCCGCTCGGCTATTACATGGCGCCGATCTCGTACGCCTACATGCAGATCCTGGCCGAGGCCGTGACGGAGACGAAGGGCCTCGATCAGCAGAAGATCGCCGACTACATCCGCTCGCACACCTTCAAGACGGTGTATGGTGACATCAAGTTCGGCAAGGAAGGCGAATGGGCGCAGTCGCGGATGCTCCAGGTGCAGTTCCAGCACATCAGCGGCAACGGCATCGAGCAGTTCGAAGATCCGAACAAGCAGATCGTGCTGACGCCGACCGCGTTCAAATCGGGCAACGTGATCTATCCGATGGAGAAGGCGATGGAGAAGGCGGAGGCCAAATAGCCGCCGCGAACGTGGGGGAAATGGGGCGCCGGCCTGCGGGTCGGCGCCTTTTTCTTTACCGTCAGAGCAGCGCGCGAAGCGCCTTGGCGCGTTCGGCCGAGGCTTGCGCCAGGATGTTGGTGTCGTTGCTGCCGAGGATGAAGCGCATGCCGAGGCCGACATAGCGGCGGATGAGCTCGATGTCGCCGACACCGCCCATGCCCGGCCATTTCTTGTGGTTGGCGCAGGCGGCCACGACCGCACGATAAGCATCGACGATGCGCGCATGGCCGAGATCGCCGGCGATTCCCATCTCCAGCGACAGATCATTGGTACCGATCATCACCACGTCGATGCCCGGCACCGCGGCGATGGCATCGGCGTTGGCAATCGCCGTCGGCGTCTCGACCATGGCGACGATCAGCATTTGTTCGTTGAGCGTCGCCGCCGCCTCGCTCGCCTTGACGCCGGCGAAGCCGTAATGCGGCAGGCCGCCGACGATCGAGCGATGGCCGAGCGGCGGATATTTGAGCTGATCGACGAGAGCGCGCGCCTCGTCGGCGGTGTCGACATGCGGCATGACGATGCCCCAACCGCCGCCGTCGAGCGCCCGCGTCGCCATCGCAAATTGGCCGTGCGGCACGCGGATGAGCGGCGCGATGCCGGCGTCGAGCGCGGCGCAGGAAATCTGCGCCGTCGATTCCAGCGTGCCCGGCCCGTGCTCGAGATCGATGAACAGCCAGTCGTAGCCGGCGGTGCGCATCAGGCGCGCGATCTCGGCGGTGCGGGCGAAGCGCACGCCCATGCCGAGGGCAAGGCCGCCCTGAACGAGGCGCGCACGCGCCGGATTGCGAGGCTGATCCATCATCCCCCTCCCCGTTTTTCGCATAACAACCACGAGCACGAAGACGTTGCAGGCAAGGGCCCTTAGCGTCAAGCTGCGCCGCCATTCGGCGATCCCCGGTGGGGAAAAAAGACAGAGGAGCGTTGGATGAAATTCGTGACATTCGGGACGCTGGCCGCGCCGCGGCTGGGCGTGCTCGACAGCGAGCGCGGCGTGCTCGACCTCAACAAGAAGACCAACAGCCGCCTGCCCGGCGACATGCTCGCGCTGATCGAAGGCGGCGCGTCGGCGCTGAAGGCGGTGAAGGCGGCGGTCGAGAAGGCGCGCAAGAAGAAGGGCGGCGCTTGGACGCCGGTGAAGCGCGCCAAGCTGCTGGCGCCGTTTCCCTCGCCGCGCAAGAACGTCTTCTGCGTCGGCCGCAATTACAAGCTGCACATCCTTGAAGGCGCGCGCGCCCGCGGCGTCGAGCCGACTTTCCCCAAGGTGCCGGAATTCTTCTCCAAGCCGCGGACAACGGTGATCGGCCCCGAAGCCGGCATCCTGCGCCATGCCAAGAACACCCAGAACCTCGACTATGAGGTGGAGCTCGCGATCGTCATCGGCAAAAAGGTGCGCGACCTGCCGCCAGAGAAGGCGATGTCGGCGGTATTCGGCTACACCATCGTCAACGACGTCACCGCGCGCGACGCCCAGCGCAACCACGGCCAGTGGTTCAAGGGCAAGAGCTTCGACACGTTCTGCCCGATGGGACCGTGCGTCGTGACCGCCGACGAGTTCGGCAACCCCAGCGGCCATCGCATTTCGCTGAAAGTGAACGGCGAGATTCGCCAGGATTCCAACACTGCCGACCTGCTGTTCGACGTGCCGGCGATGGTGTCGTTCCTCTGCGCCAGCCTGACGCTCGAGCCCGGCGACGTCATCGCCACCGGCACGCCGTCGGGCGTCGCCATGGGCATGACGCCGCAGAAATGGCTTCAGGTCGGCGACGTGGTCGAGGCCGAGGTCGAAGGCATCGGCGTGCTGCGCAACCGAGTCGTCAACGGGTGACGGTGGCGGCTTGGGAGACGCGACGGTGAAGGACTAGCGCTTCGCGTCCGCACGTCGCGCCCACAGCTCGTAGGCGCGGCTCAAGACCTTGTCCTGCGTGTCGCGCGCGCGGCGCGCCTCGCCCGGCGTCAGATATTTCACCGGTCCGAGCTTGAGCGCGTCGGCCTGCAGGCGCGCATTGATCTCGGCATAGACCGCGCGATAGACCGCGTGCTGCAGGCTCGGGCCGACGGCGACCGAGCCGTGCCCGCGCATCAGCGCCACCAGATTTTTGCCGAGCGCGCGCGCGAGATCGTCGCCTTGCGCGACATTCACCACCAGCATGTCGGTGTCGCCGGAAACATCGTGGATGTCCCACACCGGCACGTCGTCGCCGAGGAAGCCGCTCATGTGGAAGACTGGCCGCAGCTTTTGCGGCGTGACGCCGAAGGGAATGATGCTCGGACTGTGGCTGTGCACCACCGCCATGACGTCGGGCCGCGCCTTGTAGATCGAGCCGTGGATGAAGCGTTCGAGATAAGGCTGGCGGCCGCGCGGATCGAGAGCATTGCCGGCGAAATCGAACTGCATGATGTCTTTGGGCGTGACCAGCGCCGGCGCCATGCTGCGCGCCAGGAGAAACCGGTCGGGCCGGCGCGCGTCGCGCACGCTGACATGGCCGAAGCCGTCGACCACACCTTCGTTGTAAAGAATGCGGTTCGCGACCGCGAGCCCGACCGCCTGTTTCGCATCGATCGCGGCCTTGGCCATGCGTTTTTCCCCGCGCATCACTCGCCGCGGAACTGCGGCGGCCGCTTGTTGAGGAAAGCGTCCATGCCTTCGCGGAAATCCTTGCTCATGTAGCACATGAGGATGAGGTCCTGGCCTTCGCCCGGCGGGATGCGCGCCATCAACCGGCGCAGCGCCTCCTTGGTCGCACGCAGGGTCAGCGGCGCATGGCCGGCAACGGTGCGCGCGACTTCCTCCGCCCGCTTCATCAGCTCCGCCGGCTCGACCACTTCGGTGACCAGGCCGATGGCGTGCGCCTCGGGCGCGTCCACGAGCCGCGCGTTGAAGAGCAGATCCTTGACCCGGCCGTGGCTGCCGACGAGCGACAACAGCCGCGCATAGTTGCCCATGGAGAGACAGTTGCCGAGCGTGCGCGCGACCGGAAAGCCGAAGCGCGCGTTGGCCGCAGCGATGCGCAGATCGCAGCAGGCGGCGATGCCGGCGCCCCCGCCGGTGCAGGCGCCCTGGATCGCGGCGATGGTTGGCTTGCCGCAGGCTTCGAGCGCGCCGAGCACGCGGTCGATGCGCGCCTCGTAGGCCAACGCATCCTCCGGCTTGTCGAACGCCTTGAACTGCGAAATGTCGGTGCCCGAGGCGAAGGCCTTGTCGCCGGCGCCGGTCAGCAGCAGCACGCGGATGGCGCTGTCCTTGTCGGCCTCCTGGCAGATCTGCGCCAGCCGGTCGTACATCGCGAAGGTCAGCGCATTGCGCGCCTGTGGCCGGTTGAAGGTAATGCGGCCGATACCGTCCTTGATCTCGTAAAGCAGGTCTTCGCTCACGGGGTGTGCTCCAGGCGGGAAAAGGGCGCCCACTATGCCATGCCGGCATCGGCGCTCAACCCCCTCGCCCTTGCATTGGCGCCGGCCGCCCGCGTCGTGGCACAATGAGTCATCACTCGCGGAGGCCGCCCATGCCGCTGACCCATCTCGAGCATTTCCTGATTCAGTCGCCCGACATCGACGCGACGCGCGACTGGTACGTCAAGGTGCTGGGCATGCGCGACGGGCCGCATCCCGATTTCGGCTTTCCGGTGCACTGGCTCTATGTCGGCGACGTGCCGGTGCTGCACATGACGCAAGGCGGCGCCAACGTCACCAAGGACCGGCTGCGCTATCTGGGCCAGCAGTCGCAGGCGACCGAAGGCACCGGCGTCATCGATCACATCGCCTTCCGCGCCACCGGCCTCGAAGCGATGATCGCGCACTTCAAGAAGCTCGGCGTCGCGTTCAAGGAACGCCAAGTCGACGACCAGGAGCTCTATCAACTGTTCCTGTTCGATCCGAACGGCGTCAAGGTCGAGCTCAACTTCGCGGCGGCCGAAGCGAAGAGCCGCCGCGCCGAAGTGATGGCGACCGATTACCGCTGATTCGGCGCATATCAGCCCCGTTCCGGCTAGGCAATCCGCAGGCCGCTCTTTATAGTCGGCAGCGCCGTTCGAGACCCATTGGGGTGTTCACAACCGATGCGCATCCGCGCCGAGATTTCGCGTGCTTGAGAAAACCATGACCGACGTGAAGCCATTGCTGGCCGGCAAGCGCGGCCTTGTGATGGGCGTCGCCAACGAGCGCTCGATCGCCTGGGCGATCGCGCGCGTGGCGCACGCGCACGGCGCCGAGCTCGCCTTCACCTATCAGGGCGACGCGCTCGGCAAACGCGTGCGGCCGTTGGCCGAAAGCGTCGGCGGCGCCGTCGTCGGCGATTGTGACGTCACCGACGAGGCAAGCGTCGCGTCGGTGTTCGACGCGCTCGCCAAGCGGTGGCAGCACATCGATTTCGTCGTCCACGCCATCGCCTATTCCGACGCCGAGGAGCTCAAGGGCCAGTACGTCAACACGACGCGCGCGAATTTCCTCAAGAGCATGGAAGTCTCGTGCTACTCGTTCACCGATCTGTGCCGCCGCGCCGCACCGTTGATGCCGAACGGCGGCAGCCTGCTGACGCTCAGCTATATCGGCGCCGAGCGCGTCATGCCGCATTACAACGTCATGGGCGTCGCCAAGGCGGCGCTCGAAGCGTCGGTGCGTTATCTCGCCGTCGATCTCGGCGGCAAGAACATCCGCGTCAACGCGATCTCGGCTGGACCAATCAAGACCCTGGCGGCCTCGGGCATCGGCGACTTCCGCTACATCCTGAAGTGGAACCAGCTCAATTCGCCGCTGAAGCGCAACATCGAACTCGACGAAGTCGGCAACGCCGGCCTCTATCTGCTGAGCGACCTGTCGGCCGGTGTCACCGGCGAGGTGCATCACGTCGATTCCGGCTATCACGTCGTCGGCATGCTGGCCGTCGATGCGGCACCCGGGGTTGCCGAGATGCTCGCCAATTTCAAACCGAGCCGCTGACCGGCGCAGGGCGCGATGGCAGGCAACGGCTTCGGCACCATTTTCCGTTTCACCAGCTGGGGTGAAAGCCACGGCCCGGCGATCGGCTGCGTCGTCGAGGGCGTGCCGCCGCGCATTGCTTTGTCCGAAACCGATATACAGCCCTGGCTCGACAAGCGGCGGCCAGGATCGTCGCGCTTCACGACACAGCGCAAGGAAAGCGACCGCGTCCAGATCCTGTCGGGCGTGTTCGAAGGCCAGACCACCGGCGCGCCGATCTCGCTGCTGATTGCCAACGAGGATGCGCGCTCCAAGGATTACGACGCGATCAAGGACCAGTTCCGGCCCGGCCACGCCGACTACACCTATTGGGCGAAGTACGGCATCCGCGACTATCGCGGCGGCGGCCGCGCTTCGGCGCGCGAGACCGCGGTGCGCGTCGCCGCCGGCGCGGTGGCGCGCAAGGTGCTCGGCGA
>JBAVMB010000387.1:0-4254 GCA_049689615.1 Allostellaceae bacterium | reverse complement strand
CCGCGTCCGGATCGCGGTTTCGGCGGTCAATCCATCCGACACCAAGGCCCGCAGCGGCTGGCGCGGCCGGCCGCTCGCCTTTCCGCGGATCGTGCCGCACCAGGACGGCGCCGGCACCATCGACAGGGTCGGAACCAGCGTCGATGCCAAGCGCATCGGCGAACGCGTTTGGGTCTATATGGCGCAGCGCGGCCGGCCGTTCGGCACCGCCGCCGAGTACACGGTCGTGCCAAGCGAACGCGCGGTGACCTTGCCTGACAGGGCAAGCTTCGAAGACGGCGCCTGTCTCGGCATTCCGGCGATGACGGCGCATCGCTGCCTCTATGCCGACGGCGACATCGGTGGTCAGGCGATCCTGGTGCATGGCGGCGCCGGCGCGGTCGGTTTCTATGCCGTGCAACTGGCCAAGCTCGGTGCCGCGCGGGCAGTCATCGCCACGGTCGGCCGCGCCGAGACCGCTGCGCGCGCCCGCGAGACCGGTGCCGATGCCGTGATCGATTACCGCAAAGAAAACGTCGTCGAACGCGTCGCCGCGCTTCTCAAGGACAAGACACCGCTCGACCGCGTCGTCGATGTCGCCTTCGGCACGAACCTGGCAACCGACGTCGCATTGCTCAAAAGCGGCGGCGTCATCGCCACCTATTCGAGCGACGCCGTACCCGATCCGGTGGTGCCGTTCACGCCGATGCTGATGAAGGACCTCACCGTCCGATTCGTCCTCATCTACGAAGTGCCGCAAAGCGCGCGCGATCACGCCGCGCGCGACATCAATCGGCTGATTGCGGCCGCAAAGCTCAAGCATCAGATCGCCGAAATCTTCCCGCTGACGCGCATCGCCGAGGCGCACGAGCGCATGGAAGAAGGCCGCGCCGTCGGCAAGCTGCTGATCCGCATCGATTGAGGCGTCAGGCCGGCGTGCGTCCGCCGACGCCCAGCCAGCCGACACCGGGCAATTTGATTCCCGGCCTGGTGAAATCGATGCCGAGATCGAGGCCGAGCAGATCGAGCTCGATACCCTCGTCGCGCGCCACCAACAACCCGGCAATGCCGTAAAGCGACACCTGATAGCCGGTGGCGCTCGGCGCCGGCGCGAACAGCTTGAAGCCGGGGAGGAAATCCTTGCCCACCGCATTCGCCGGCAGCGCCAAGCCCAATTCAGGAACGGATCGCGCGATGTAAGCGGTGAAGGTGTTGCTGTTGGGACCGGGCCACGCGCGGTATTCGTGCGGATAAGGATAGACCGCGACCGCCGCTTTGATCTTGTCGATGATGGCGTCGACTCCAGGCCCACGCCGATCGAGCACGATCACCGGCCTGGCGCCGAACCAATAATTGTCGGGCCCCATGCGATCGACGCGAATCGCCGGTGCGCCCTGGCTGACGCCGAAGCCAAGGACTTCGTAGCGCGTAAAGTGCGGCGCGCCGCTCGGCTTGACCGCGATCCAGGTATGGACGGCGAAGATGCCGCGCCAGGCGACGGCACGCGCCGCGTACACCTGAATGACCGCCTCCGGCGTCGTCGCCGGATCGGGCGCCAAGCCGGTCGGATCGCGGCGCGCGTCGTACCACCGCACGCCGTCGCCAAAGCCGTAGACGCAGGCGCTGACCAACAGCGGCAGGACGAAAATGGCGAGGAACAGCATCAAAACGCGCCGCATCATCCGTCGAGCTCGGGATAGTGACGGAAGATACCCTGCTCGTTGAACCGGATGCGGCGCGGCGAGCTGAGATAAGCCTTTATGCGCGGCCGAGCGGCAACACGATCATGCAACGCATGAAGGCGTGGATAACGCGGCCTTGCGCGCGACATCGTCCGCGGAAAGGCGTAGGTCAGCCCTTCGATCGTCTGAAACAGCGACAGATCGGCGTAGCAAAGCTTCGCGCCGGCCAGTCCGCCCCGCGGATGTTTTGCCAACAGCTTCTCGAAATAGCCGAGATATTTCGGCAGGCGGCTGGCGCGGAAATCCGCCGCGCGGCGCTGCGCTTCGGGCTTCTGGTCCTTGTAACAAAGACCAGAGGCAATCGGATGATGTGTGTCGTGGATTTCGACCAGGAAATCGAGCAGCGTCAGCTGACATTGATGGACCCAGAGCCGGCCGGATTTATCCTTGGGCGCCAATCCGTGCCGGACGCCGAGGTAAAACAGAATCATCGCCGTCTGCGCGAGCAGCAGCTTGCCCGCCTTGACGATCGGCGGCGCGAACGGCGGGCGGTCGCCGCTTCCGAGCAGCCGCATCAGCTTGTCCATCCCACCCTTGGCACGCGCAACATCGACGTAATCGGCACCGGCTTCTTCGAGCGCGAGGCGGATGAACTCGCCGCGGCCTTGGATCTGGGGCCAGTAATACAACTCGTAGCGCATGGCGCGAGCCTAGCGCGTCGATGGGTGCTTAGAGAAGCGGCGCCAGCGCCGCTGCGGCTTCATCCGGCCGCTCGAGCGGCGTCAGGTGACGCGCACCTTTGAGCACCGTCAGGCTGGCGCCGCGGATGCCCTGGCGCAGCGCCTCGGCCATGGCGATCGGCGTGGCGTAATCCTCCTCGCCCACCAACACGGCGGTCGGCGCGGCGATCGCCGGCAAGACCGCGCGCAGATCGCAAGCACCGAGCATCCGGCAGCTTGCGGCATAAGCCGCCAGATCGTTGCGCAGGAATGTCTCGACCGACTCACGCACGATGTCGGCATGGCGCGCGCGGAAATCATCGCCGAACCAACGCGTCACCTGGAAATCGATCAGTCCGCCGAGTCCGGATTTGAGCGCCCGTTCGGCGCGTTCGGCCCATTGCCGCGGCGCTTCGGCCCCATACCAAGCGGTTGTATCGACCAGCCCGAGCGCCATGGCGCGTTGCGGATAGGCCGCCGCAAAGGCGAGCGCGACGCATCCGCCCATTGATGCGCCGGCAACCAGCGCCGATCGCCAGCCGACGATGTCGAGTAGCGCGGCCAAATCGTGCGCGAAGAGTTCGACCGTATATGGCCCGTGCGGCTTGTCGGACGCGCCATGGCCGCGACAATCGTAAACCAGGATTGCGGCGTCGCGCGCGAGTCGCTCGGCAACCGGACGCCAAAAATTGTGATCCATTGCCAGCGAATGAACCAGCACCGCACGTTTCGAAGCCTGAAGATCGCCGACCATCGAATAAGCGAGGCATGTGCCATCGGGCAGCGTCGCATGTCGGATGGCGTCTTGCGGCAGCCCTTCCAAATTCATTTTCATGCGTCCGCTATCGTTTGCGGGCGGCATGCTAACGGCTCGCGCCGACGGATTCCACCGGCCGTACGTTGCTTGCGTCGGTATTTTCTTGTTCAGTCGCGGCCACGACGAATTTTGAAGGCGATACCTTCAGCGCGCCCGACCGGTAATTGTACTACAAGGAATACGTTCGGCCGACGACCGCGCACGGTCAATCCGACAACAACGCCGATCTCCCACCCAAGTGCGGGCGCTCGACCCTCGCGATGCTGTGTCGCCGAATACGAAGAACTGCCAAGCGTGGTCGACAGCCGGGCGATGAGCGCGGCATAACGCCAACATCCGCACGCACTCGTCGGCGCACGGCTGGAATGCGCAACTTACCCACACAGCCGACGCCGCAAACGGTATCGCGCGCGATCCGCGACGCGCGCCAATCCGATCAGACGGCGTGAACCGCCGCGCGCGCCTTGCGCGCCATGGCTGCTGTCATTTTTTCGATGCCGTGCGCCGACTTGGCGTGCTTGGCTGCCTTGGACATGACCGATTGGGTCGTCCGCCCACGCGCAACGAAGCTGCAGCCCTTCTTCAGATCCTTGCAACGAAGCTCCTTCATCGAACCCTCCTGGTTGGCGTCACTGAACGATCACCTGCTACGCATCCATCTTTGGCCCGGTACGCATTACCGTGCCGTAGCTGTTCGCAATCTCGTACAACAACCGCGAAAAATGTTGCGCCGCCTCGCTGTAATCCGTACTGGCCTTGACCACGAACCCGCTTTCGCAATCGAAGGCATCCGCCAGATTGTTGCAGGTTGCCAGCTTCTCCCACATCATCGATTCCTCGAGCAGGCGCGATTGCATGAACTGAGCCATGTCGTGCGAAAGCCGCGCCATGCCGCCCGCCCAGCACTCGAACATCCGATGATTGATTGCATAGGTCGGCGCAAAGTCGGCGCCCCATGCCTTGGTCCAGGCCGCAGATCCCGGTTCCTGGGTTGGTTTGACGTCGTCCGGCATATCATCCTCCTATCCCAGTTGAGACAGGATCAACCAATGGGCCC
>JBAVMB010000386.1:0-1792 GCA_049689615.1 Allostellaceae bacterium | reverse complement strand
GAACCGATATGGCGGCCTTCTTGCCGCGTTCGGCGTCACTCGCGCAACAAGCGCTCACCGAACAGGTGAGCAACGGCGCTGCGTCGCATCTTATCCTGCTAGCGATCGAAGGGGCGCCGCCAAAAACGCTCGCCGCCCTGAGCGGGGCTATGACCGCACGCCTGCGTTTGAGCGATGCGTTCGTCGCGGTGGCGAACGGTGACGACAAATCGTTTGCCGGCGCGCGAGATTTCGTCTGGCGCAACCGCTATCTGCTCAGCTCCGACGTGACCGCGGATCGCTTCACGGTTGCGGGGCTGCACGCGGCGTTGGTGCACGATCTCGGATTGCTCAGTTCAGATTTGAGCACGTTCATCCAGATGAGCCTGCCGAGTGATCCGACGGGCGAACTGCTGACGTTGCTGCGTCAGCTCGGTGGCGCCGAAGGCCCGCATAACCGCGACGGTGTTTGGTTTTCGGCTGACAGCAGTCGCGCGCTTCTGCTGATCCATACGCGCTCGGCGGGATTCGACATCGATGCGCAGCAGCGCGCTTTGATGCTGATCCACGATGCCTTCGAGAACGTCCGTCATGCTGTGCCGGGCGCCGAAGCGGTGCGGCTGTTGGAAAGTGGCCCGGGCGTATTCGCTGTCCGCACGCGCGACACGACCAAGCGTGACGCCACGCGGCTATCGCTGCTCGCGACTGCTGCCGCCGCGAGCCTTTTGGCATTTGCTTATCGCTCGCCTCGGGTTCTTCTGCTCGGCCTCTTGCCGGTCGCGAGCGGCGCGCTGGCCGCCGTCGCCGCCGTATCGCTGGACTTCGGCTTCATCCACGGCGTCACCCTTGGCTTCGGCGTGACTCTGATCGGCGAGTCGGTCGATTACGCAATCTATCTTTTCACGCAGACCGCACGCGGCGATTCCGCCTGCGATACGCTCGCGCGCATTTGGCCGACATTGCGTCTCGGCGCTTTGACATCGATCGTCGGCTTTAGCGCCATGCTGTTTTCGGGTTTCGTCGGCTTTGCGCAACTCGGGTTGTTCTCGATTGTCGGCCTGATCGTTGCGGTCGGCGTCACCCGGTTTGTCCTGCCGTATCTCGCGCCATCGGCGTTCTTCGCAACGGGTGCGGGTATCCTTGCACGGCCTTTGCTTGCGCTCATCCGCAACCGACGGCCGTTACGGCTCGGGATCGCGTTCATCGCCCTCGCGGCCGCCGTCGCGCTCGCGTCGCATCGCGGCGGCTTCTGGGACGAGGACCTTTCCGACTTGAGCCCGATCCCAGCTGCCGACCAGGCGCTTGATCAAGCGCTGCGGCGCGATCTCGGCGTGCCGGATCTCCGGTACTTCGCGGTCTTCAGGACCGTCGACGAGCAACAGGCGCTTGAGGAAAGCGAGGCGTTGGCGGCGACGTTGCGTCAGCTCGTGGCACAGCGACGGCTTGGCGACTTCGATGTCCCAAGCCAGGTTTTGCCCGCCGATAAAACGCAGCGGGAGCGGCAGGCGGTACTGCCGGGCCTGGAAACGCTTCACACGCGCTTCGAACAGGCTCGTGTCGGCATGCCGTTTCGCCCGGATACTTTCGATCAGTTCTTCCGCGACGTCGCTGCCGCAAAGACGGCGCCGCTGCTGACGTCGGCGAGTTTGCCGCCGGCACTCAAACTTCGGCTCGACTCGATGCTGGTTCGCAGCGGTGACCATTGGAATGTGATCGCGCCGCTTCACGCCGTTACCGATCCGGCTGCCGTGGCCGCCGCAATTACAGCCGCGCGGCTGCCGGACGTGTCGTTCGTCGATCTCAATCATGAATC
>JBAVMB010000385.1:0-1664 GCA_049689615.1 Allostellaceae bacterium | reverse complement strand
AGCGGACAGATTGCCAAGCTTGCCAACCAGATTATGGTCGCCTGCAACATTGCCAGCGTTGCCCAAGGACTCTTGTTTGCGGCCGCTGGCGGCGCCGATCCGGCCCAGGTACCGGTCGCACTCGCCGGAGGACACGCGGATAGCCGCGCGCTCCAGGAACATGGTCGCCGCATGATCAATCGTGACTTTCGGCCCGGCGCTCCAATACGCAACTTCGTCAAAGATCTCGATACAGTTCTCGCTGTAGCTCAGGAAATTCGCTTGCCGAATCTGCCAGTGGTCAAGGCGGTTCGGGACATATTCAAAGGCCTCTACGACCAGGGCTATCAGCTCTGGGACCACAGTGCTCTGCTTCTCTACTTAGAAAAACTCAACTCCCCAGTGCGTCTCAACGACAAGCAAGACACGCCACCCATGGCAGCTTAGATCGCGTTGTGGTGTGAGAAGCCATCGTTTCGATCGCGTAGTGCGCCGGCGCCAGAGCGAGGAGTGAGAGACGTGAAGACAATCTACGATACTTTGATCTTAGGTGCTTCCTACGGTTCGCTGTTCGCCGTGAAGCTACTCATGGCTGGGCACAACGCGACGATGGTGTGCCTTCCTAAGGAGGCAGAAACAATTAATGCGAAAGGCGCACGCGTGCGTCTTCCCGTCAAGGGCCGGCCTGCGCCCGTCGAGATCGATTCGCGTACTCTACCCGGCAAGCTCGCTGCCGCCGGGCCCAATGACGTCAATCCCGCCAAATTCGATCTCGTGGTGCTCGCTATGCAGGAGCCGCAATACGGTTCGGCCGGCGTGCGGGAGCTCCTTAAGGCGGTCGCCGTCTCGCACGTTCCGTGCATGTCGATCATGAACATGCCGCCGCTGCCTTATCTGAAGCGGATTCCTGGCCTCGCCACGGATGCGCTCGGGTCCAGCTACACCGACGTCAGCGTGTGGAGCAGCTTCAACCCCCGGTCGATGACCCTGTGCAGTCCCGATCCGCAGGCGTATCGCCCGCCTGGAGAAGACGTCAACGTACTACAGGTGTCATTGCCGACCAATTTCAAGGCGGCCCGTTTTGCCTCGGTGTCGGCGACGGCGATGTTGCGCCAGATGGCGCATGACATCGATGGCATCCGCTATGATGTCGGCGATGGCAAGATCGAATTGCCGGTGAAGCTCCGCGTGCATGAGTCGATCTTCGTCCCGCTTGCCAAATGGGCGATGCTGATTACCGGAAACTATCGGTGCGTGCTCAAAGACGAGGCGCGCTCGATCAAAGACGCCGTGCACAGCGATCTGGCGCAATCGCGCGCCATCTATGGCTGGGTCTCAGATCTCTGCATCAAGTTGGGGGCAGCACCCGCCGATCTTGTGCCGTTCGAAAAATATGCGACGGCAGCCGAGAGTCTGGTGCGGCCGTCCTCGGCGGCGCGTGCACTTTTCGCTGGCGCATCCAATATCGAACGGGTCGATCGGTTGGTGCAGGCTATCGCCATGCAGCAAGGCATGCGCTCGACTGCGCTTGACACCACTGTAGCGTTCGTAGACGCGCGACTCGCCGTTAATCGCCGGAGCGTGGCCTGAGTCCCTAGGGGTCGGCGCCATACACCATGTGTGCGGCCGAGGTTCCCGAGTCACTATGACCAGTGCGACAAGGCACATCGTAATTGTCGGCGCCG
>JBAVMB010000384.1:0-2960 GCA_049689615.1 Allostellaceae bacterium | reverse complement strand
TCGATCGACGAGATCGCGATCGACGAAGGCTTCTTCGCCAATCACGGCATCGCTCCGGACATCGAGATCGTCAGCCACGGCGATCCTGACACGCTGGCGGCGCTCCATTCCGGCGGCGCCGCGTTCGGCGCCATGACGCTGGTGCCGGCGGTGCAGGCGATGGCGCGCGGCGAGAAACTGCGCGTGGTCGCGCCGTTCGTGCGCAACTTTGTCATCCAGTTCGTGATCAATCCGGATTCGGCGAAGAAGATCGGACTGACCGACACGATGCCGCTCAAGGAGCGCTTCGCGCGCGCGCGCGGCCTGACGGTTGGAACGCTCGATGTCGGCGGCGGCCTCGACATCATGTTCCGCGTTCTGGCCAAGCAATACGGCTTCAATCCGCAGACCGACTATACCGTGACGGCGATCAACGCCTATCCAACGCTGCTGGCGGCCGTCCAACGCAAGGAGATCGACATCGCGCTGACCGCCATTCCCTATGGCCGGCTCGGCGTCGAGCAGAACGGCCTAAAGATGTTCGCCGACTTCTGGGGCGGCGCCATCCCCGAATATGTCGGCGCGGTGCATCAGGGCCTGGTCACCGAAGCCGATTACGCCGCGCAGCATCCCGATATCGTCCGCCGCGTTCATGCCGCAATCGACGACGCGCTCGTCCTGCTGCACAAGCAGCCCGACAAGGCCGTTGCCGACATGCACAAGCGTTATCCCAAACTGCCGGAGGCGGTGATCCGCTCGTTCATCGTCGACAATGCGAACAGCTTCGCGGCGCGCGCCATCGTTGACCGTCACGGCTTCGACATCATCCGCGACTTCGTCGGCGACAACATGCTGCCGCAGGCGAAATCGCTGAAATACGCTCAGGTCGTCCTGCCGATCGCGCAGCAGAAGTAAGCCGCCAAGGCGACGTCCGTCACACGCCGACCCGCTTGAGCTGCGGCTCGGGGTAACGCGCTCCCGCCGCCGCACCTTTCGGAAAAGCCTTGTCGAGCGCCGCAAAGGTCGCCGGCGAGACGACGACATCCGCCGCCTTGGCGTTCTGCTCGATCCATTTGCGGTGGCTCGTGCCCGGCAAGGCAACGATGAATGGGCGGCGCGACAGCACCCAGGCCAACGCGAGCTGCGCCGGCGTACAATTCTCCTTGGCCGCAAGCTCTTTGACCGTCGGCAGCAACGACACGTTGCGGCTGAGGTTCTCCGGTTGAAAGCGCGGATGGGCACGGCGGCGATCCTTCTCGCTCAAATCGTCGACGCCTCCGATCGTGCCGGTAAGGAATCCACGTCCGAGCGGACTGTATGCGACATAGCCGACGCCGAGCTCTTCGCAAACCTGGAACAGCCCGTCTTCGGCGTCGCGCGTCCACAATGAGTATTCGGTCTGCAGCGCCGCCATAGGATGCGCTTTGTGCGCACGGCGCAACGTTGCCGCCGACGCCTCGGAAATTCCGAGATGCTTGATCTTGCCCTGCTGCTTCAGTTTGACCATCGCGGCGACCGTGTCCTCGATCGGCACCTGGGTGTCGACGCGATGGATGTAATAAAGATCGATGACGTCTTCCCCCAGCCGCTTCAGGCTTTTCTCGCAGGCTTCGGTCACGTACTCCGGGCGGCCGCTGACGGACTGCTTGCCGTCCGGCGTCTGCAGATTGCCAAACTTACTCGCGAGGACGACTTTATCGCGGCGTCCTTTGATCGCGCGGCCGACCAATTCCTCGTTCTTGCCGCCGCCATAGGCGTCCGACGTATCGATCAGATCGATGCCGAGCTCAACCGCGCGGTGAATCGTTGCGATTGCTTCGTCGGGATCGGGCTGGCCGTAGATCGGCGTCATGCTCATGCAGCCGAGGCCGATGCACGACACTTCGAGCGAGCCGAGCTTCCGGCGTTTCATGGCGACGTCTCCCTCGACTTTTGTGGAGCGCGGCACTCGCGGCGCGCGCATTTGATGCACGGATTATAAGGAAAAACGCCCTACTTGCCAGACCCGATTCGGCACGCGAAGCTAGGTCCATGGCCGAAAACAAGGCTTCCGCTCCGTCGGTCACCGCTGCCGAAATGCGCTATGCGCTCGCGCTCGTCGTCGCGCCGGAAGATGCATCGCGCCTGAAGCGCAGCGGTCTTTTGCGTGGCGGCCGCATGACGCAACGGCGGATCACCAGTACCTATTACGACACGCGCGAAAAGGCGCTACAGCGCCGCACATTGGCGCTGTCGGTGCGGCGCGAAGGCGGGCGCGTGCTCGAAACCCTCGAAGCCATGCCGGGATCCGGCGCGACAAGCAACGAGCGGCCGATATGGCAGACGCCTCTGGCGCGTCCGGTTCCCGATTTGACGCCGATGGCGAAGATCGACGGCATCGGCACGCTGGCAGACGAGCCGCTGAAACCGGTCTTCACCTGTCGGCTACGGCGCAGCCGCGCCGTGCTCGAGCCCGATGGTGCCGCTGTCGCACTTTCCTTCGACGAAGGTGAAATCTGCACGCGCGGTGGGCGCAAATTACCGGTCTCGGAGATTGAACTCGAACTGCAGCAAGGCACACCGCAGGCAGTGTTCAAACTTGCCAACGCCCTAGCCGACGAAGCGCCGCTCCGCGTCGAGTTGCGCAGCAAGGCGGCGCGCGGTTACGCCTTGGCCGATCGCGCCGAGCCGCGCGAGGCGTCGGCGACGCCCAAATTCGGTGCGGTTGAACTCCACCGCAGCATGGCGGCTGAGGATGCGCTCGCGGTCATTATGCGGCGATGCCTCGCGCACCTGCTGGCGAATGAACCGGCAGCACTCGCCGGCAAGGAAGAAGGCGTTCACCAGATGCGGGTTGCGCTTCGGCGCCTGCGCGTCGCGCTCGTGCTGTTCCGGCCGATGTTGCCGGAAGCGGAACGCAATTGGGTCGGTGGCGAAATCAAATGGCTGGCAAGCGCGCTGGGACGTGCGCGCAACTGGGACATCGTTACCGACTTGATCCG
>JBAVMB010000383.1:0-3472 GCA_049689615.1 Allostellaceae bacterium | reverse complement strand
CGATGGGGCCGACGAAACCGAACGGTCGCGCCCTGCGGCCTAAGTTCTTAGTGCATATTCCAGCGGCTCGCTGTACCTAGCGCCCGACGCGAAGCGCCGGGAGGGGTGGGGGTCGTGCGTGCTGGGCGGATGCAATTGCCGAATGCCTGACGCCGACGCCATCATCCGCGCGCTCGAACTCGCGCCGCATCCGGAAGGCGGCTGGTTCCGCGAGGTCTATCGCGGTCCGTATTCGACAGCGATCTATTACCTGCTCAAGCAGGGCGAGGCGTCGCACTGGCACCGCATCGCGCAAATCGAGACCTGGCACTATTACGCCGGCGCGGCGCTCGAGCTGCTGCTGTCGGAAGACGGCACGCGCGTCGAGCGCTGTGTGCTCGGGTCCGACATGGCCAAGGGCGAGCGGTCGCAGGTGACGGTGCCGGCGCGCTGCTGGCAGGCGGCGAAAAGCCTCGGCGGCTGAAGCCTCACGGGCTGCACGGTGGCGCCGCCGTTCGACTTCGCCGGCTTCGAGCTCGCGCCCAAGGGCTGGACGCCGGGACGCTGACGCGAGTCAGCGGCCAGCGGCGTCGCTGGCCTCGTCGGCCGTCATCAGCTCGATGCGGACGCGCGCGATGCCGCCTTTGCGGATGCCGAGTTCGCGCGCGGCCTTGGCGGAAAGATCGATGATGCGGTTAGCGGCATACGGGCCGCGGTCGTTGATGCGCACGATGACCGAACGGTTGTTGGCGAGATTGGTGACGCGAACGTAGGAGTTGATCGGCAAGGTTCGATGCGCGGCGGTCAAAGCGTTCCGGTTGAAGCGCTCGCCATCGGCGGTGGGTTTGCCATCGAAATGCGGCCCGTACCAGGAAGCGAAGCCGACCTGAGTAAAAGCGGGCGGGATGGTTTGCGTTGTCGGCTCGACCGGCGCCGGAGGCGGCGCCGGCGGGGGAATTGGCGCGCTGTGGCAAGCAGCAAGGAGAGCTGCGCTCGCGAAAACGGCGACCAAGCCTTGTCGGTTCGGCATTCGCGGCTCGCGGTTCGGGCCGCGGAAGGCGGCCGGGAAACCCCATGATTTCGGGCCGTCCATTAATACACGGCTAACGGCCCGGCGGCGAGCCTACGCCTGGCGTGCGGCCTGGGCGATCTTGTCGTCGACCTCGACCTGATAGCCGTTGGAGAGCCGGTTGGTTTCATTCGCCATGCCGACGACGGCGAGGAGCTCGGCCAACATGGCGTCACTCATGCCAGCCTTGCGGGCGGCGGCAGTGTGGCTGTTGATGCAGTATTCGCAGTTGTTGGTGACGCTGACCGCGACGTAGATCATCTCCTTGGTCAGCGCATCGAGCGCGCCCGGCGCCATCACCTGCTTGATGCTTTCCCAGGTGCGCTTGAGCGTCTTTGGGTCGCTCGCCAGCGCCTTCCAGAAGTTGTTGACCCAGTTGACCTTGCGGGCCGCCATGATGTCGTCGTAGACGGCCTTCACCTCGGGGCTCGCCTCGGCGTATTCGACGAATTTCACCAGGGCCATCGGGTTTGCCTCCGATCTAGAACACGTGTGGTTCAGCGCGATATCCCCTCACCCAGCTTTGAGTAAGGCTCGCTGCGCTCTCCAACTCAAAGCAACCCTCTCCCCCTGACGGGGGCGAGGGAAGAGTGAGGGGGTGATTCGATCTCAACCGATTACGGCCTAGTACATATGCTGGCCGCCGTTGATCGAGAGCGTCGAGCCGGTGATGAAGGTGGCGGAATCCGCCACCAGGAAGAGCACGCCGCGCGCGATCTCGTCGGCGTGGCCCAAGCGGCCGATGGGAATGCGGGCGACGATCTTCTTCAGCACGTCTTCGGGCACGGCGCGAACCATCTCGGTGTCGATGTAGCCGGGCGCGATGGCGTTGACGGTGATGCCCTTGGCGGCGCTTTCCTGCGCCAGCGCCTTGGTGAAGCCGTGGATGCCCGACTTGGCGGCGGCGTAGTTGACCTGGCCGTACTGGCCGGCCTGGCCGTTGATCGAGCCGATGTTGACGATGCGGCCGAAGCCGCGCGCGCGCATGCCATCGATCACCAGCCGGCACATGTTGAAGCACGAGGTCAGGTTGCAGGCGATGACCGCGGCCCACTGCTCCGGCGTCATGCGATGGAGCACGGCGTCGCGCGTGATGCCCGCATTGTTGACCAGGATGTCGGTGGGCCCGAGCGCGCTTTCGATCGACTTCACGCCGGCTTCGCACGCCTTGAAGTCGGAGACGTCGAAGGCAAAGGCGCGGATGCCGGTCTGCGCGGTGAAATTCTTGGCGGCGTCGTGGCTGGTCGCGTAATTGGCCGCGACGGTGTAGCCCGCGTTCTTGAGCGTTTCCGAGATCGCGCGGCCGATGCCGCGGGTTCCACCCGTTACGACTGCGACCCGAGACATCGAATCCTCCCTTGAGTCTTCTTATACGGCCGACCCCCTCACCCTGCCCTCTCCCCCAAGGGGGCGAGGGTAAGAGGGGCCAATTTCACCACGGAGACGCGAAGCACACGGAGGTTATTTTTTTCTCCGTGCCTCCGTGGTGAATCATTCCTAGTCGCGCGCGACGCACATGGCGATGCCCATGCCGCCACCAATGCACAGCGTCGCCAACCCCTTCTTCGCGTCGCGCTTCGCCATCTCGTAGAGCAGCGTGACGAGAATGCGCGTGCCCGACGCGCCGATCGGATGACCCAAGGCGATCGCGCCGCCGTTGACGTTGACCTTGTCGGGATCCAATCCGAGCTCCTTGTTGACGGCGCAGGCCTGCGCGGCGAAGGCCTCGTTGGCTTCGACCAGATCGAGCTCGCCGATTTTCCAGCCGGCCTTTTCGAGCGCGCGGCGCGACGCCGGGATCGGACCCGAGCCCATCAGCGCCGGATCGACGCCGCACGATGCCCACGAGACGATGCGCGCCAGCGGCTTCGCTCCGTGTTTCTCGGCGGCGGCGCGCGACATCAGCACGACCGCGGCGGCGCCGTCGTTGATGCCCGAGGCGTTGCCGGCGGTGACGGTGCCGTCCTTGGCGAAAGCCGCTTTCAGCTTCGACAGCGTTTCGAGCGTCGTGCCGTGGCGCGGATGCTCGTCGCTATCCACTATCACCGGGCCTTTCCTGGTGGCGACGGTCACCGGCACGACCTCGTCCTTGAAGCGGCCGGATTTCTGCGCGGCCTCGGCGCGGTTCTGCGAGGTCAGCGCGAACTTGTCCTGCTGCTCGCGGGTGATCTGCCATTTGGTGGCGACGTTTTCGGCGGTGTTGCCCATGTGGTAGCCGTTGAAGGCATCCCACAGCCCGTCCTTGATCATGGTGTCGACAAGCTCGGCGTCGCCCATGCGCGTGCCGTTGCGCAGATGGATGCAGTGGCGCGATTGGCTCATGCTTTCCTGGCCGCCGGCGACAAACACCTGCGCGTCGCCGCCGCGCAGCGCCTGAAATCCCATGACGACCGCGCGCAGGCCCGAGCCGCACACCTGGTTGAC
>JBAVMB010000382.1:0-1912 GCA_049689615.1 Allostellaceae bacterium | reverse complement strand
CCGTTACGGGCTCAAGCTGCCGCTCTTGCTTGGCTGGACGCACCCATACGCGCCGCTCGGCACGCCGCTCGTCGATCGCGAAGCCGCCGAGCCGGTCATCGCCGCGTGGCTCGCGCATGTTGCCGACAATTCCGCGCTTCCCGGACTCGTTCTGCTGCCATTTGCACCGCAGGACGGTCCGTTCGCCGCTGCGCTGGGCGCCATCCTGCGCCGCGCGCAAATGCCGTCGGCGGAGTTCAACGCCCATACGCGCGCTCTGCTGGCGCCCAATGCCGCGCGCTCCGGCTATCTCGAGCGGGCGCTCGGCGGCCGCAAGTATCGCGAATTGCGCCGCACCGTCCGCCGCTTAGGCGAAGCCGGCACGCTCTCTTACTCGACCGCGACCGAGCCCACCGAGGTCGTTGCTGCAACAGAAGACTTCCTGGCGCTCGAAGTCAGCGGCTGGAAAGGCAATGCCGGAACGGCCGCCGCCTGCGACGAGGCCATCCTCGATTTCGTCAAATCCGCCGTCGCTGCGCTCGCCGGCGAACATAAGATCGCCATCGACCGCCTGATGCTGGACGGGCAGCCGGCTGCTGTCGGGATCACGCTGCGCAGCGGCGATGCCGCGTGGTTCTGGAAGATCGCCTACGACGAGAGCCTGGCTCGCTATTCGCCCGGCGTCGCACTGATCGCACTCGTGACCGAACGGCTCGCCTCGGACGCAACGATCGTCTGCGCCGACTCGTGCGCGACGGCCGATCATGCGGTGATCAATCGCACCTGGAGCGAACGCTTGGCGCTGCACGACCTGTTGATCGCGGTGCGCCCGCACGCGCATTTCGCCCGCGCCGTGCGGCTTGAGCGATTGCGCGGCAAGGCGATAGCAGCCGCAAAGCTGCTGCGCGGATATTTGCGCCACGCTACTGCGCGTCGTTGACTTTTCCCATCTTTTGCCGCGAAGGTTCGCCGCCGAGGGGACTCCGATGTCCGATCCAATCACAATCCGCATGGGCGGCTATGGGCCGCCGACGACCTCATTCTCGCGCGCGCTCAAGCTGATCGGCGATACGCTTGCGCAACACTTCCCCGACCGCGTCAGCATAAAATACGTCTGGAACATTATGGATTTCGGCTATCGAGCCGAGGAAATTCTGTGGCTCGTCGAGGATGGCGTGCTCACGCTGGGCTATCAATCGTCGAGCTATCTCACCGACCGCGTGCCCGAACTCGGCTTCGTGGACTTGCCGTTCCTGTTCGACCGCCGCGACGCAGCGCGCGCGGCGATAGACGGCGGGCTTGGCCGCTTCCTCGCCGCCAAGATCGAACAGCGCGCGAACTATCGTATTCTGGGCTGGTTCGAGAACGGCTTCCGCCAAATCTCCAATCGGCTGCGGCCGATTCACGCGCCGGACGATCTAAAAGGCATGCGCATCCGCGTGCTGCCGAGTGAGGTCCAGGCCAGAACGTTCGAATTGCTCGGCGCCGTCCCGGTGCGCTGCGATCTCACCGAAGCCATCGCCGGCATCAAGGCCGGCACGCTCGATGCACAGGAAAATCCGTTCGCCAATACGGTCACTTACGGCGTACACAAGTTTCATCGCTTTCACACCGTAACCAACCATTTCTACATTTCACGACCCATTTTTCTACATCGGCCGAGCTTCGACTCCTGGCCGGCCGACCTGCAAGAGGCTATGCGCAAAGCAATCGGCCGCGCCGTCGCTTTCCAGCGCGAGCTCGCGATCGAGGAGGACGCACAGGCCCGTGCCGCAATTCTCGCGGAGGGTTGCGAAATCACCGAACTGACCGCAGCCCAACATGCCCAGTTCCGCGCCGCCGTGACGCCGCTGCTGGACGAGGCCCACGGCACCTACGGCAGCAAGATGTTCGGGATGATTTGAGGTTTAGGCCTCAGGCCACCGGCGAATTC
>JBAVMB010000381.1:0-2453 GCA_049689615.1 Allostellaceae bacterium | reverse complement strand
GCAACCGGCTACCGCGCGTTGATCGAAACCTATGCGATCGAACCGGCGCGCGCCGCAATGGTCGAGGACATGGCGCGTAACCTGCCGCCGGCAGCGGCGCTCGGCATGACCACGATCTGGCTCCGCGGCGGCCCGCATGACGAGCTTGACGCGCGCCATGCACCCGCCATCCATCACACCATCGACGATTTGACCGAATTCCTCGCCGCAGTCACGTCGGCAGCGGAATAAATTCCTCGCTATCGCCCGGGATTTTCGGGAAACGGCCCGCCTGCCAGTCGCGCTTCGCCTGCTCGATGCGTTCCACCGAGCTCGATACCAAGTTCCACCAGATATGCCGCTCGCCGTCGAGCGGCTCGCCGCCGAGCAGCAGCAGGCGTGCCGGCTCTCGCGCCGTGATCGCGGCGCGTGCCTTGCTGTCGAAGACCAGCATCTGCGGCGGCGCATGCCGCGCACCGGCGCAGTCGATAGCGCCTTCGAGCAGATAGGCGGCGCGCTGGGTGTAATCCGGCGCCATCGTCACGGTTGCGCCGGCGCGCAGCGTCACATCGGCATAGAATATCGGCGACTGCGTCGCGACCGGCGACGTCTTGCCGAACAGCGTGCCGGCGATCAGCCGTGCCGAGACGCCGTCGCCTTCAATGAGCGGCAGGCTCGCGGCCGGCACGTGCTCGAATGCCGGCGCGATCTCCTCGCGTGCCCGCGGCAGCGCGATCCAGCTCTGGATGCCGTAGATCGGCGATTCGCGCTGCCGGACCGCCGGCGGCGTGCGTTCGGAATGGACGATGCCGCGTCCGGCGGTCATCCAGTTGACCGCGCCCGGCCGGATGGGCTGCGCGTTGCCCAAGCTGTCGCGATGCATGATCTCGCCGTTGAACAGGTAGGTGATCGTAGCCAGGCCGATATGCGGATGCGGGCGGACGTCGAGGCCGGTGCCGGCGCGGAACCTCGTCGGCCCGAAATGGTCGAAGAAGATGAACGGGCCGACCATGTGCCGCTTGGCGTAAGGCAGCACCCGGCGCACTTCGAAGCCGTCGCCGAGGTCGCGGGTGCGCGGCTCGATCACCAGGTCGACGGGTGCCAGTCCGGCGGCCGGTGCGGTCCGTGGGCTCATCGGCGTCTCCGTTGCCGGTCAGTCTAATGCCGCCCGGCGACGGTTGACAGCGCATGGTGCGCGCCGCATTTTGCGCGCGCCATGGATACTGCCCGTTTGCAAGCCACCGTCGACGCCGCCTGGGACGCACGCGACCGCCTCGATGCCAAGACCAAGGCGGCAGCGCGCAAGGCAGTGACCGCCGCGCTCGACGGACTCGATGCCGGCACGCTGCGCGTCGCCAGCAAGCGCGACGGTCGCTGGCACGTCGAGGAATGGCTCAAAAAGGCGGTGCTGCTGTCGTTCAGCCTTACCGACATGCAGCCGATCGCTGGCGGTCCCGGCGGCGCCAAATGGTGGGACAAGGTGCCGTCGAAATTCGCCGGCTGGAGCGCGGCCAAATTCAAGAAAGCCGGCTTTCGCGCCGTGCCCGGCGCGGTGGTGCGGCATTCTGCCTATATCGCGCCCGGCGTCGTGCTGATGCCGTGCTTCGTCAATGTCGGGGCCCATGTCGGTGAAGGCACGATGATCGACACTTGGTCGACCGTCGGCTCATGCGCGCAGATCGGCCGCAACTGCCACATCTCAGGCGGCGTCGGCATCGGCGGTGTGCTCGAGCCGGTGCAGGCACAGCCGGTAATCGTCGAAAATCATTGTTTCATCGGCGCGCGCAGCGAAGTCGCCGAAGGCGCCATCGTCGAGGAAGGCGCGGTGCTGGCGATGGGCTGCTTCATCGGCGCCTCGACCAAAGTGGTCGATCGCGCCACTGGCGAGACGTTCCTCGGCCGGGTGCCGGCCTATTCGGTCGTCGTGCCGGGTAGTCTGCCGCCGCGTACGCCGGGCGGACCGAATCTTGCCTGCTGCGTCATCGTCAAGCGGGTCGATGCGCGCACGCGTTCGCGCACGTCGATCAACGAATTGCTGCGCGACTGATGGCCGCGGCCGCCACCACCGTCGATCCGGTTGCGCTCACCGCCGAACTGGTGCGTTTTCCGAGCGTGACGCCCAAGGACGAAGGCGCCCTCGCACATCTGGCGCGAGTGCTGGAGCGCGTCGGTTTCACCTGCGAAGTGCTCGAATTCGCCGAACTGGGCACGGAAAAGGTTCTCAACCTCTATGCCCGGCTTGGCAAGTCGGGCCGCAATCTGTGCTTCGCCGGACACACCGACGTCGTGCCGGTGGGCAATCTCGCCAATTGGTCAGTTGATCCATTCGCGGGCATGGTCAAGGACGGCGTCCTGATCGGCCGCGGTGCCGCCGACATGAAAAGCGCCATCGCTTGCTTCGCCGCCGCCGCCGCGCGCTTCGTCGCCGCGCGCGGGCGCGACTTCGGCGGCTCGCTCAGCCTGTTGATCACCGG
>JBAVMB010000380.1:0-1897 GCA_049689615.1 Allostellaceae bacterium | reverse complement strand
GTTAATACACGCAATTGGCGGGTCGATCGCGCAGATGGCAAATCCGGTAGCCAGATCAACGGCCTTGGTGGGCCGGCCGGGACGTTGGGGACTGGTAAAGGCCGATTGCTTCGGACATTCTAGGAATGTCACCAAGCGGTCGTCGGCCGCACCCTGCGCCAGCAAGGCCGGGACCTTCGGGAGGGGGAGTATGTCAACGGGTTACCGCGCCGCCGCGTCTGGCCCCTGCCTTGCGCGCTCCTGCCGGCCGCGACCCGGCCTCCACCGACCGTTTAATAGCCGGTCCACTCCTTACCTCGAACCGGGCGCCGCCTGATGTTCGATCTCCTGGTCAACGCCATCGTCTCGGGGCTGTTGCTGGGAGGGTTCTACGCCGCGGTCAGCGTCGGCCTAGCCTTGTCGTTCGGCATGCTCGACATCGCCAACCTGGCGCATCCGGCCTTCATCATCCTCGGCTCGTTCATCGTCTATATCCTCAATATCGATTTCGGCATCGATCCAGTGCTGGCCGGCGTGATCGCCTTGCCGTTCTTCTACCTGCTCGGCTCGGCGATCTATCAGATCTATTACTATTCGTTCGAGCGGCGCGGCGAAGAGGCGCTGCGCGGCCTCGCCTTCTTCTTTGGCATTCTGTTCATCACCGAAGTGGCGCTAATCCTGATCTTCGGCGTCGACTACCGCTTCGTCACCGCCCCCTATATCGGCCCGAGCGTCTATATCGGCGACGCCGAGCTGCCGCTGCGCATGCTGGTGCCGTTCATGGTCTCGATCGTCATGGTCGGCCTGCTCCAGCTGTTCCTGGCGAAGACCTTCATCGGCCGCGCCATCCTCGCCGTCTCGCAGGACGATCTGGCGCTCAAGCTGATGTCAATCCGGCCGCAGCGGATCAAGAACATCGCGTTCGCCATTTCGATCGCCACGGCCTCGCTCGCCGGCGCCTGCCTCATCATCATCCAGCCGGTCGAGCCGTCGATCGGCCGCGACTACATCGGCCGCGTTTTCGCCATCGTAGTGCTCGGCGGCATGGGCAGCTTTCCCGGCATGCTGACGGCGGCGCTGCTGATCGGTGTGATGGAAAACCTGACCGCGACGTTCTATGGCCCGTCCTGGTCGCCGGCGGTCGCCTTCGGCTTCCTGCTGCTGACTTTGGCCATCCGGCCCGCCGGACTGATGGGACGCTAGCGGTGCCCTACATCCCGACGCGCTATTTTTGCCTGATCGCCGTGCTGGTGACGATCGCCATCGCGTTCGCCTCGCGCCTTGCAACTAACGACTATTTCTTTTTCGCCGGCTACGTCGTGCTGCAATACGTCGTCATGGCGACGGCGTGGAACATCCTCGGCGGCTATACCGGCTACGTCAATTTCGGCACCGCCGGCTTCTTCGCCATCGGTGCGTACAGCGCGGTGGTGATGCACAAGCTGTTCGAGCCGCCACTGATTGCATCAATTGTCGTCGGCGGCTTCATGGCCGGCTTGGTCGGTCTCGGCATGGGCTACTTGACGTTGCGGCTGCGCGGCGTGTTCTTCGCCATCGCCACATTGGCATTGGCGATCGTTTTGCAGACGCTGGTCACCAACTGGGATTTCGTCGGCGGTTCGCGTGGCGTCTACATCATCCGGCCAGAGACCGGACCATTCGGCCATCCGTATATCCAATATCTGTTCCTGACTATGCTGGTGCTGTCGGCGGTTGCGATCTGCATCGCGCGCGCCATCGAGCATTCGAAGCTCGGCTACGGCCTCGCCACCATCCGCGACGACGAGCTCGCCGCCGAGGCTGCCGGCGTGCCGACGCTCAAGCTCAAGCTAATCGCCACCGTGTTGTCGGGCGCGCTCATGGGCATGGCCGGCGCACCGCTGCCCTATTACGTCACCTATCTCGATCCATCCTCGGG
>JBAVMB010000379.1:0-2581 GCA_049689615.1 Allostellaceae bacterium | reverse complement strand
CCGAATCAGGTCTCCGCCGGACCGTCGCCATTCTGCAACTGATGCACAGGCCGGAAACCCGCGCAAAAGCTGGACAAAACCCCCTGCGCGGCGGCGTAAAACCGTTGACAGGCGCCGCCTCCCGGCTATATTCCGCGCCAACGGACGGGCTGGTCCCGTCCGTTCTCTTTTTCCAGGGCACGCCATGTACGCTGTCATCCGCACCGGCGGCAAGCAATACCGAGTCGCCAAGGACGACGTGATCTTCGTCGAGAAGCTCGCCGGCGAACCCGGCGCGAGCGTAACGCTCGACGAAGTCCTCATGCTCGGCGGCGAGGGCCAGGAAGCGAAGGCCGGCGCGCCGCTGATCGCGGGCGCTTCGGTCACCGCTCAAGTGCTTGAGCACAAGCTCGACGACAAGGTGCTGGTGTTCAAGAAACGGCGTCGCCACAATTATCGCCGCAAGAACGGCCATCGCCAGGCGATGACGGTTCTGCGCATCACCGGCATTCGCGCCGGTTAATGGAGAGCGCTCATGGCGCATAAGAAAGCTGGCGGCTCGTCGCGCAACGGCCGCGATTCACGGGGCCGCCGCCTCGGCCTGAAGCGGGCCGGCGGCGAGATCGTCGTGCCGGGCAACATCCTGGTGCGGCAGCGCGGCACCAAGTTCCACGCCGGCCGCAATGTCGGCCAGGGCCGCGACCACACCCTGTTCGCATTGACCGAAGGTGCCGTGCGTTTCCACACCACGCGCGCTGGTCGTACTTTCGTGTCGGTTGAGGCGGGCCCGGCGGAGGCTGCGGAGTAGGCACTTCACCCGAATCGGCGCGACGCGCTAGACTGAATGCAAAGGGGGAATGGCCGCATTCCCCCTTTTTCATTCGGGGGACAGGCGGCCGGTATCCGATGAAATTCCTGGATCAGGCGAAGATTTATCTCAAGAGCGGCGACGGCGGTGCTGGCGCCGTCAGCTTTCGCCGCGAAAAATTCATCGAGTTCGGTGGCCCGGATGGCGGCAATGGCGGCCGTGGCGGCGACATCGTCGTCGAGAGCGTCGCCAACCTCAACACGCTGATCGATTACCGCTATCAGCAGCACTTCAAGGCCGAAGGCGGCCATCACGGCATGGGCGCCAACCGCTCGGGCGCCGACGGCAAGTCGCTGGTGCTGCGCGTGCCGGTCGGTACGCAGATCCTCGACGAGGACAACGAGAACGTGCTGCTCGATCTCAAGCGGGCCGGCGAACGTCGCGTACTGCTCAAAGGCGGCGACGGCGGCTTCGGCAACACCCATTATAAGAGTGCAACCAACCGTGCGCCGCGCAAGGCCGGCAAAGGCTGGCCCGGCGAGGAGCGCTGGGTGTGGTTGCGCCTCAAGCTGATCGCCGATGCCGGCCTGGTCGGCCTGCCCAATGCCGGCAAGTCGACGCTCCTTGCCGCGGTGTCGCGTGCCAAGCCGAAGATCGCGGACTATCCCTTCACCACGCTGAAGCCGCAGCTCGGTGTCGTGCGCGCGTACGACGAGGAATTCGTGCTCGCGGATTTGCCTGGCTTGATCGAAGGCGCCAGCGAAGGCACCGGCCTTGGCCATCGCTTTCTCGGCCATGTCGAACGCTGCGCCGCTATCCTGCACCTGATCGACGCCACGCTCGACGACGTCGTGGGCGCATGGCGCACGATCCGCGCCGAACTCGAAGCGTACGGTCACGGCCTAGCCGACAAGACCGAGCTCATCGCGCTCAACAAGGCGGATGCCGTTCCGGCGGCGGAAATGGAAAAGAAACGCAAGGCGCTCAAGCGCGCCAGCCGCCGCGATCCGCTCGTGATGTCGGCGGCAACCGGCGCCGGCGTTGACAAGGCGATGCAAACGGTGGCGGCCGTGGTGCGCGCGGCACGGCGGGACGCAGCACGCGGGGCAGCCGAGGCGGCGGAGGCTGGATGAGCCAGACCCTTGCTGCCTCGAAACGCCTGATCGTCAAGATCGGCTCAGCCTTGCTCGCCGACGACAAGACCGGCGAACCGCGGCGAGGCTGGCTCGAGGCGCTGTTGGCGGACATCGCCGCGTTGCGCAAGAAGGGTACGGCGGTGGTCATCGTCACCTCCGGCGCGGTCGCGATTGGCCGCCGCCATCTCAAGCTGCCGTCCGGTCCCTTACGTCTCGAAGAAAAGCAGGCCGCTGCGGCGGCGGGGCAGGTCCGTCTCGCCCACGTCTACCAGGAAGCGGCAGCGCGGCACGACATTGTGGTGGCGCAGATCCTGCTCACGCCCGAAGACACCGAGGAACGCCGCCGCCATCTCAATGCGCGCGCCACGATCGAGCAGCTGCTGGCGCTCGAAGCCATGCCGGTGATCAATGAGAACGACACCGTGGCAACGGCCGAGTTACGCTTCGGCGACAATGACCGCCTGGCAGCGCGCGTGGCGCAGATGATCAGCGCCGATACGCTCGTGCTGCTGTCCGACATCGACGGTCTCTATACCGCCGATCCGCGGCGCGACAAATCGGCCAAGCACGTGCCGGAATGTCGCGAGATCACGCCCGAAATCGAAGCGATGGCCGGCAAGGCGCCGCCGGGCTCGTCGTCCGGCGGCATGGTGACCAA
>JBAVMB010000378.1:0-6894 GCA_049689615.1 Allostellaceae bacterium | reverse complement strand
GTGACGAACCGTTCGCGGTGATACTGCCCGACGACCTGATCATGGCCGAAACCCCATGCCTCAAGCAGATGATCCGGGCCCATGAAACGACGGGCGGCAATATGGTGGCCGTCATGGAGGTTCCGCCGGCGGAAACGAGCCGTTACGGCATTCTTTGCCCCGGTAGCATCCAGGGGAGTCTGGTCGAAGGGCTCACGATTATTGAAAAGCCCAAGCCTGAGAACGCGCCGTCGAACATGGCCGCGATCGGCCGGTACATTCTCGAGCCCCGGCTGTTCCATCATCTGAGCAAGCTCCGGCCTGGCGCCGGAGGCGAGCTGCAGCTCACCGATGGAATCTCGCGCATGGTCGGTGAAAGCCGGCTGCATGGCTTTCGTTTTTCCGGCCGCCGCTTCGATTGCGGCGACAAGATCGGATATCTCGAAGCGAATATCGCCTACGCCCTGGCGCGCAATGATTTGGCCGACGACGCCCGGAAAGTGCTCGCACGTTTTGGTACGGAGCGCGCTCGGGTGCCGCTCACGGAATTCGACGGCGCAGAATTACAGAACGCCGGCTGTGCGACCGGATCGTGAGCAAACCAGCGCGAGCACGCAGGCTGCCGTGACACGGCGTGCGTCAAACAGTTTTGGACCAGATCGTCAGGCTCGCCTGTGTCTCCAAGCAGGACTCTGGTGTAGCGGCGCAAGTCGTCGATATGAAGCGCGATCGCCTTTTCGAAACGGGCCATTGCCTGGCCGTTCACGCGGCGCGGCTGTTGAGCCGCGCGAGCTCGCCTTCGATCAGATCGCGATATGGACCCGTCACCCCCGCCAATGCGTCGGGTGCACCATCTTGGACGATGAGGCCGTTTGCCAACACGACAATTCGATCGAAGCTGCGGAGAGTCGACAGCCGATGTGCAATCGCAATCACCGTGCGGTTGCGCATCACGCGATCGAGCGCGGCACGGATTGCCTCCTCCGATTGTGCATCGAGCGCCGACGTTGCCTCGTCAAGTAAAAGGATGGGCGCATCCTTGAGTAACGCCCGAGCGATGGCGATCCGCTGACGCTGCCCGCCCGACAATTTTATGCCGCGGTCGCCAACCACAGTGTCAAACCCATCGGGCAAAAGCGAAATGAATTCGTCGCACCGCGCCGCTTTCGCGGCGGCACGAACCTCGGCATCGGACGCATCGGGGCGGCCGTAACGAATGTTCTCATGGACCGACCGATGCAGCATCGAGATGTCCTGGGGAACGACCGCGATCGCCTGGCGCAAGCTCTGTTGCGTGACGGTGGCGATATCGTATCCGTCGATCCGAACCTGCCCGTCGTCGGGATCGTAAAATCGCTGCAAGAGCGCCAGAAGAGTCGATTTGCCGCCGCCCGATGGTCCGACAAGGCCCGTGCGCGTTCCTGCCGCGAACGTCAGATCGAGGCGGTCAAAAATTTTCGGCCGCCCGGAATGGCTGAAGGACACTTTGGCGAATTCGACGCGGCCGCGGCGCGCATCCAAAGGCATTGCGTCGGGACGATCCCGCAGTCCATAGGGCTGTAGCAGCGTAACGAGCGCTTCCTCGAGACGAGCGATGTGCTGCGTCATGTCGACGAGCGCGATGGCAAGATCGCGCGTTGCATAGAGAATCGTGAAACCCAGCGTCGAGATGAGCACGACGTCGCCCGTCGTCGCCTGTCCGCGCCGCCAAAGAACGAGCGCCCAAGCCAGCGCGCCGCCGGTCACCGTGACCGTAACCAGAGCGTGAAATAGCCGCAGTCGCTCAAGGTAATAAAGGCTGCGCCGCCGCGCCGTCATTTCGCGGTCAACCGCTTGTCCGATGCGCATCTGCTCCGACCCGACCGCGCCGAAGGCACGCACCAGCGTAATGTTGCCGACGACATCGGCCATTTCACCGTCCACGGCCGCCGCGTCGTCAGCATACCGCCGATGCAGCGGCGCACCGGCGCCAGCGATACGGAAAAGGGCGAAGACGGCGACAATCGCCACCACCGTTGCGGCACCCATCATCGGCGGACTGACGACGGCCAGGTAACCGACCGCCACGGCGGTTGCGATGCAAGGCGGCATGACGTTCCACATAAACATGTTCTCGACCGCGAATGCCGCATTGGAAGCGGCGGCAATCCGGCCCGTGAGAGATCCAGGCAGCCGGTCGGCGAAATATTCGGGCGCATGCCCGGTCAGATACGCGAACAGATCGCCGCGAATGTCGCCGGTCGTCGCGACAAATGTGCGCGCGGCGATAAAACTCGCAACGCGCCATAGCAGGTTGTCGGCCGCGATCAGTGAAATCAGCGCCGTGAACGCGATCCAAATGCCAGCGCGCGCGATACCCCGATCCAGCGTATCGACGAGGAATTTAATCCCATACTGCGTACTGACCGAGCAGCCCACCGCTGCCAAGACAGCGCAGCAAATCGCGATATGCGACGGACTGCGCCGAGCGGCATAACGAAGGATGAATGCGACAGGCCTGCCGGCGAAACGTGTGAGATCATCCATGTGCGCATCTTGTTGTTGCAACGGCGGGCGCGCAGCGAATGACAGTCTTGAATGTCGGCGGAAAAACACTCCGCGCCCGACGTCGATTAAGCGAACGGATCGCCGTCAGCGCCTGTGATAAATCTGAGATGAATTGCCGGCCGCCTACTTCCTGCCACCATGTGAATGTGAAGATTCACGGTTCGACCGCGTCCACTCGGCCGCGGCGCTGACGATACAAATGGAGTGAAGGTATCCGCATGCGCATTGCTCAAATCGGGCCATTGACGGAGGCTATCCCGCCGAAACTCTATGGCGGAACGGAACGCGTCGTGTCGTGGCTTACCGAGGAACTGGTTGCTCTCGGCCACGACGTCACGCTGTTTGCCAGTGGCGATTCGATTACCAAAGCTCGGTTGGAGCCGGTCTGGCCGCGCGCATTGCGGCACGATCGGTCGATCCGGGATCCGTTTGCGCTCCACGCTACGATGCTCGAATTTGTCCGTCGGCGCGCGTTGGACTTCGATATCCTGCACTTTCACCTCGACTACCACCCGTTCTCGCTGTTCTCGCGGCAACCGACGCCATTCGTTACGACTCTGCACGGCCGTCTCGACTTGCCCGAGCATCAGCCGGTTTTCCATACCTTCGCGGACATTCCCGTGGTTTCGATTTCCGACGCCCAGCGGCGCCCCTTGCCGCAGGCCCGATGGGTTCGCACCGTGCATCATGGCATGCCGGTAAACCTGCTTACGCCACGACAGGCGCAGCCGTCCTATCTCGCGTTCCTCGGCCGCATCGCGCCGGAAAAGGCTGTCGACCGGGCGGTGAAAATTGCGCGCGGCGCCGGTCTGCCGCTCAAGATCGCGGCCAAGGTCGACCGCGTCGACCAGGAATATTACCAGCACGAAATTCGACCGCTGTTGCGCGCGCCGGAGGTGGAATATATCGGCGAGATCGGCGATGAGGACAAATCGGAATTCTTGAGCCGCGCAATCGCGTTGCTGATGCCCATCAATTGGCCCGAGCCTTTCGGCCTGGTGATGATCGAAGCGATGGCATGCGGCGTCCCCGTCATCGGTTATCGCGCCGGCGCGGTTCCTGAGATCGTCGAGGATGGCGTAACCGGATTTGTGGTTGGCAACGAAGAAGAGGCCGCGCGCGCCGTCACGCGACTTCCGTCGCTCTCACGAACGCGGATCCGTCAGCGTTTCAAAGAGCGCTTCGGCGCCCGCCGGATGGCCTCCGATTACGTCGAGATCTATCGCGACCTAATCGACGCCGAGACGCCGGTTCTTCGCGTCGTCAGCGCGTAACGACGCGTACCGCTACCCGGGAGACAGCGTGTAGACCGCACCCGCAGGTTAGGGTTGTGCCTGCACGCTCGGCGCAACCAACACGTTCCATTCGCTTGCGCTCGAATTCGACGCGTCACTTCGGTCTGCTGGAATAGCGACCGTGCCGAGCGAATGCGGCTGACGCCCGTTGACGTAGGTCAGCCCGTTGATCATCACGAGCTCGTCGTCGGGCATCGGGCTGGCCTGACTCTTGGCGCGCGTGGTGTCGTGCTGGATGTGGGGCTTAGGCGGCGGCGGTGGTGGCGCGGGTATGGCGGCCAATTGCTCGGGCTGCGCGTTCCCGGACGGCGACACAGGCGGCGTTGAATTCGGCAGCGGCGGCGGAAGATTTTCGACTGACGTGCCCGCCACAGTCGGAGCGGATCGCGTTGCAGACGGTGGTGCGGCGGCGGTGCGCGCCGATGTAGATGTATCGGCGTTCGCATTCGGCGATGTATCGGCCGGCGTCGACGGCAATTTTGCGGCCTCTTCGACCGCCTTATTCTCGGGCGCGGGCGCGGGCGCGGCCGTGTTGTCTTGTTTTGGAACAGCGCTGGGTACCGCTGCAACCGGTGGTGTCGAACGCGGCTGCGTGGCAACTGGCGGCATGATCTTTGGCGCCGGCAGCGGCATGACGAAATAGGCATAGGCGGCGACAGCGGCCCCCGCTGCGACGGCGGCCGTCCCAATTATCCGGCGTCTGGGCCTCGCGTGCGGCAAATCATATTGTGCACGCGCCCCGCGCCGCGGCTCTGCTTGGAGGCGCAAGGGCGGCGGCTCGGGCCGCCGTTTTTCGGAGTGGAACACCGGAGATTCCCGAACCGGCTTGGGAGGCGCCGCGTGCACCGGGTCCGGTTCTTCGATTGACGCCGGCGGTTCCCGGACCGGATCCGGAGGCGCAGCGTGCACCGGCGCCCGCTCCTCGGCAGCTTCGGGTGCGTCGGTCACGACGGGCGGCATGGTGGCTTCGCCCACGGGCATTTGGGTGCCCAGATTTGTGCGAACCAGCCGCTTCAAATTCTTCATGTCCGATCGTTCGAGCAGGAGCGCGATCGCCTGTTCCGGCCAGTCGGCAATCGTCAACCCGCAACGACCCGTCTGGAACGCGGTGTCGAGGCAGAACTCGAGCGCTTCGATTTGGAACTTGCCAATGCCGATTGCGATGAGCGGCAGACTGCCCTGCTCGAACGCGCCAAAGCCCGCTCGCGTGAACAGCGATGTGACGCGCCCCACTTTGCTCTCAGGTCGCGACGCTGCGACATCCAGTAGCGCAAGCCCCTTGTCGGGATGGAACGCCAAATAACGTACCCAGGGCGGCTGCCGAGGACGCTCGTTGACGATCACGTTCCACGGCGCGGGCAACCCCGCAAGCACATTGCCGAGCTGCTCGAGCACCGCACGCTCTTCCGCCGTATTGCCGTGCCGACGCCAGGTAAACCGAACCGCCATGCCGAACTCCGTAATGCTGATAATCCCTGTGTAGTCCCGTACGGTGCAGCGGATTCGCCGCACAGCACGAGGTTCACACTCAATACGAGTTTTGTGGCGGATCAATGCTTCGCCTGTGATCATTCGGCGACCGAACGGTGACGCAAAAAACGTATCGGACATGACGCAGATGATGACGAAGACGCTGCATCAGGATCGCGCGAAGTGACTCAGTCGCGCCCATACTTCGTCGACCCAATCGCTCGCGATCAGTCCGAGACGCTGCCTTTGTTCGGACCCAAGGCCGTCCAATATCGCCGCATGCGCGCGTGACCGATCATCATCAGATCCAGGATTCGATTTCGCGTCGTGTAAATCTTGATCAACGGAACCGTGGGTCGCCGCTTCAGGATGGCGATCACCTCGCGGAAATTCTTGTTCCGCAGCGCCGTCAGCACGTCCATATAAGCCAACCAGTCGGAAATCGATTTGCGCTTCTGCGCCAGCGCGCGACGCTCGAGCCTGGACATCCCGCGCCAATACCTGCCGAGAAGATGGGCGCACGATCGGCAAATATCGGAAAATCCGGTGCCGGCGCGAGAATTTGGCGCAACCGTTCGCGTCGACGGTGCGATCCGGTGAATATAGATGTAATCGGCGCTCGGCAGGATGAACGCCCGCGCGCCGTGAAGCAGCGCCTCGGCCAGAAACAGGAAATCCTCGCCGACGCGAAATCGCGGATCGTATGTAATGCCTTCGCGCTTCAGGAAAGCGGTCCTGACCATCGGCTTGGTGAAACCGAGATTGTGTCGTCGGAGCGCGTGATCGAGCTCGAACATCCGCCGCACCGTGATCGGCGTGGCATGCCGGCGTGCGCCGAACTGCGTGACTCCGACGACGTATCCGAGCGCATGGTCGAATAATCGCAAATTGTCGCAGACCAGATCGGCATCGAGCTGTTCGGCGGCGGCCAGCATGGTGCGCAGGCGATCGGGCTGGAACCAGTCGTCCGCGTCGAGCATTGCGACCCACGCGCCCGAAGCCCTCGCCAACGCGCTGTTGCGCGCCGCGCCCACACCGACATTGTCTGGCAGCACGATGGGGATGATTCGATCATCCGCTCGCGCCAATTCGGTTACGATTTGCGGCGTGCGGTCCTGCGAGCCATCGTCCGCGATAATGAGTTCGATGGCGCGGATGCTTTGGCCAAGGGCTGACGAAACCGCCTTCCGGATCGTCGCTTCGCAGTTATAGGCCGGGATGATAACGGAGATTTGCGGCCGGCGGTTCGCGAATGCCATGCCGACGTTATTCAAACCAAAATGGGGCGTCGTGAAGGCGCTGTCGACCGCGCGCCTGAAGTCCCTGCCGGGGCTTCCATTGGCCGCAGCCGCGCGCTTCCCAGCCGTCTCTAACCTATCGGGAATTAAGGAAGTGGCGGTGCTAGCAGTCATCCGCCAACACTTCTCTCATGCAGATTTCCCTGCTAACAGGGAATTATACAGGGAAAATCGTATTTTCGGGCTCAGGCGACCCGATGGGTGGTGGGCTAGATTGATGTGTCGCCATGCGAAATTCTTGGCCTAATAGACTCAAACTGACCCACTACTCGATAAACGTTCTCGATGATGCCTTCTGCATCAGC
>JBAVMB010000377.1:0-4981 GCA_049689615.1 Allostellaceae bacterium | reverse complement strand
CGCATGCCGGAGATCGCCCTCATCGTCGGCGCCGGCAGCGGCCTGAGCGCCGCCGTCGCCCGGCTCTTTGCCAAGGAAGGCATGCGCGTCGCGCTGGCGGCGCGCGATATCCGGAAGCTCGAACCATTGTGCGCCGCCACCGGCGCCCGCGCCTATGCGTGCGACGCGACCAGGCCGGATGACGTCGCGGCGCTGTTCGAACGGATCGAGGCCGAAATCGGCGCGCCCGACCTCGTGGTCTACAACGCCGGACGCGCGGTGCGCGGCAGTATCACCGAGGTCGACACCGCAGCCGTACAGCAGTCGCTCATGAGCCTCGCCTTTGGCGGCTTCCTGGTGGCGCAGCCGGCGGCGCGCGCGATGCTGAAAAAGGGCGGCGGCACGCTGCTCTTCACCGGCGCCTCAGCCAGCGTCAAGGGCTACCCGAGGTCGGCACCCTTCGCCATGGGCAAATTCGCGCTGCGCGGCCTTGCCCAGGCCCTCGCCCGCGAGCTGCATCCGCAGAATATCCATGTCGGCCACATCGTGATCGACGGTGCTATCGCCCGCGAGGGCCATCCGCGCGCCGCCGCGCTTGGCGAGGACGGCTTGCTCGACCCTGACGCCATTGCCCAGACCTACCTGCAGCTGCACCGACAGCCCCGCAGCGCGTGGAGCTGGGAGATCGAGCTGCGGCCCTGGCGCGAAACGTTCTGAGGCCGATTCAGCCCCAAACGTGAGCCGGCGCACGGGATCGTGTAGGATCGACCTATGCTCAAGCCCGAGCTCAATGAGCTCCTGACCCGGACCGGCGCCGGCACGGCGATGGGCCGGCTGTTCCGCAGCTATTGGTTGCCGGCACTGCTTGCCGACGAACTGCCGGAGAACGACTGTCCGCCAGTACGGATAGAGTTGCTCGGCGAACGCCTGCTGGCGCTGCGTGACAGCGGCGGGCGTCTCGGCCTGATTGACGAGTTCTGCGCACATCGCCGTGCGTCGCTGTGGTTCGGTCGCAACGAGGAAGGCGGCATCCGCTGCGCCTATCATGGCTGGAAATACGACGTCATCGGGCAATGCGTCGAGGTGCCGTCCGAGCCCGATAGCGGCTTCTGCAAGCGCATCAAGCTGACCTCGTATCCGCTGATCGCGCGTGGCGGCATCCTGTGGACCTACATGGGGCCCTCCGACAAGCAGCCGCCGCTTCCCGAATACGAGTTCGCGCTGGTGACGCCCGAGCAGCGCTTCGTCTCGAAACGCCTTCAGGAATGCAACTGGTTGCAGGCGCTCGAAGGCGGCATCGATTCAAGCCACGTCTCGTTCCTGCACCGCGCCACGCTCAACACCGACCCGCTGTTCAAGGGAGCCAGGGCCAACCAATACAACCTCGACGACGCCCAGCCGCGTTTCGAGGTCGTCACCGCACCCGGGGGGTTGTTCATCGGTGCGCGGCGCAAGGCGGAAAACGGTAATTGGTATTGGCGCATCACGCCGTGGGTCATGCCATGCGTCACCATCGTGCCGCCGCGCGCCGATCATCCAGTACACGGGCATTTCTGGATTCCGATCAGCGATCACACCTGTTGGGTGTGGAGCTTTGACTTCCATCCAACGCGCGCACTGACCGCGGCCGAAACACAGGCGATGCGTGAAGGCAAGGGCGTGCATGTCACTTACGTTCCAGGCACCTACCGGCCGCGCGCCAACAAGGACAACAACTATCTGATGGATCGTGCAGCGCAGAAAACAGGGCGCAGTTTCAGCGGAGTCGAAGGGATCGCCATGCAGGACGCCAGTCTGCAAGAAAGCATGGGATCGATCGTCGATCGCACTCGCGAGCACCTCGTATCGACCGATAACGGCATCATCACGGCACGCAATCGACTTCTTAAAGCGGTGCAGGCGCTCGTCGAGCAGGGGATCACGCCGCCAGGTGTCGCTCCGGCGCACCACCACGTGCGGTCAGCGGCGGTAATTTTGCCCGATGAGAAAGCGTTTTTACCCGCTGCGGCCGACGCGCTGACGGCGCGCCTTGGGGCGCCGTACACATCGGTCTAGCGGCATTATGCGCTGACGCGTTCGCACTCGAGCATCACTGTTGACGTCAACACGCGACCCTGTGGCCCAGGCTCGGGCAAGGCCAAATTGAGATAGCGAACATGTCGGTCGTCGATCGTACCGATCAGCTCGTTGTAATTGGGCCCATCGCGCCGGGTGCGAAGAATCCGTGCGTGCACCATCATCGCGTAGTCAGCATCGGCACGCGCGAGAACATTCACCCCAACCAATAACGACGTGTCAAAACCAAATCCGGTTGCAACATGATGTGAGACGACTTCGTCGTGATTAACACCGAAAAGGTTGCTCGTCGTGAATGCGCCAAGTTTTGCCGCGGCGTGAATCAACTTGTGCGGCTCCTGGTGATAGACGGACATCAATTCACCGAGCAACGGGTCGGAAATTTTATGAAGCGGTAGCGCGTTCACCGTCCACGGGCGCCGCGTAACGCGCAAAATGAATGCAATGCGCGCAATTGCCGCCGCCGCCGCGCCAGCACTCGTATGATTGGCTTCGATCCACTGCCGATCCATATGAACTAGGCGGCGGACGTGTCTGATGCGATCGGCACGCTCGTCAAGCCACTCCTGGATGCGTTGAGCCGCAAGCGGCGCGACACGACGACCATCATGGCGGATGACGATGGTACGATCAGCGCGCTCGGCAACCGCAATCCAACCCAGAACACGCATTGCATACGCGGCTAAATCGCCGGAGCCATGCGGCAAGTCCAAATTCCTCCGGACATAGGCCGCATGTCCTGAAGTCGCGATCGCCATTTCTCCTTCGGCGGTGATCCAGCTGTGGCGATCGCAGCCGTCGGAGTCGGCGGCCTGGAGCTGCCGCATGAGTGCACGAATCAACTCAAGCGCCTTCTCCTCGCTTCCAACCTGCGGATCGTCTGTTGGCAGAAGGCCCTGAAAGATATCGTGCAAGAAGGTGGTGTCGCCGCGATCAACGAGATAGCGGGCAACACGAAAGAGATCGTCACCTGCGATCCGCGTCTCGCCTCGCCACCAGCGTGTGACAGTGTTCTCCGAACGTCCGATCGCACCCGCGATCTGCTTCAGATGCAGGGGCGCATTCGGAAACAGGCGCCGCCGTAGCGCCTCCTGAAACCTCGACTGAAAGTCTCCCACCCACGCTTCCAAAGTTGTCAAGCGGGACACCAGACCTGTCCCGAATATTACGCATTTTTATCGATCATGCATACTCTCGCATATCAATTCAGCCAACTGCGACCTGCCGCCGATGCCTCGCCCAATAGGGCCGTTGACCGTCCGGAATTGCGGCATTTTGCGCGAACTAGCCGTGATTTACCCACCTCCTCGGGTTGGCGTCCGCATCGACCGCCGGCCCACCAGGCGATTAAGGCGCGCCCCGCGGCCCCAGGCAACCGTCAAGCGTCATGTCCTCGCTGACCGCCGCGCCACTACTGATTGGCGATGCGCTGCTGCGCCGTCTTTACCAATATTGGGACCACGAACGCGGCAACCACTCGATGCCGACGCGAGATAGCGTCGACCCGATCAAGATGCGTTACATCCTCGGCCATTTGGCATTGGTCGACGTCATTTCCGCCCCGAAAGGTTTCCGCATCCGCCTCCACGGGACCGAACTGGTGTCACGGCTTGGAGCAGACTTTACCGGCAAGACACTTGATGAGTTGCCGCTCACCGATCTGCGGAAACATGCGTTGAAGTGGCTTACCGACGTCGTCGAATGCCGAGCGCCGGTTCACGAACAAATTGATGAAGTCATTGATGGCTTCGCACGCCACTTCGATGTTCTCGTGCTGCCCTACGCGACACCCAAAACAGCCGTCGACCTGCTGCTCGTAGCCGTCCGGTGTCGCACGCTGAGCACGCCAGGGCGTCTATTGCCAGCCCACCGGTGAAACCGATGAAACGCACGATTACCGCGACAGCCACGCGCCAAAATTCGCGATGTGGATCGGCTCCAGCCTATGCCCCAACCTTGGAATGCGCACGAATGATCGGCGCCGCACTCCACGGCTAAAAGCCGGATTGGAGCACAACACAACACGGCTCATGAGGCGATAAAACTATGCATGACGGTGGCCACGTTCCCGCTAGAGATCTGCGGCTCGTCCGCAATGAGTTTCGTGATTTCGTCGATGAATTCTTTCCTGACGAGAAATTCCCTTTCGATCGTATTCACATGGTTGGCGCAGCACTTGTTCCGCCACTTTTAAGGTCGCTCGAATCGCATGGGCTTCGACTTGTCGTTAGTCGTAATCTAGTCAGTGCCGATTGGCTTTATCAGGCGAGCGCTGGGCGTATGAAGCGACTGATTCAGACTAACGACCTGCGCTTTCACCCGAACGCCACACCCAACGATACTGTCGTTATGGCGCTCTTCCGCGATAACGAACCGCAGGGATGCATCGCGTCTCGTCTAATTTGGTGCGAGCAAAGCTTAGCGGAAGAGATGGAAAGCGGACGGTTCTGGGTGATGCACCCGCCAACAATGTGGCAAGACCCCGACAAATGCGTCGTTCGCGCCAACATCGCCAAGATGATCAGAGCATGCCACGTGGTCTGCACGGGATCGGTCTACTTGGCGCAGGGCGTGACGGGCGGCCACACGCTTGCGGCGATGCTACGGTTGCACCATCTTTGGGTTCTTTGCCATTGGCGTTGGTCGTGGCTTGTTGCGATCATCGAAGGGTCGCTTGTGCGACGTCACGCCTTCGACATCTATGGCATGACGGGAATAGACCTCGGAATTTGGCGTACGCGTCCCGGCGAGGGAGACGAGCTGCACCGTTACGACCTACTCACGTGTCCACGCGACGCCGCAATGGAATCGTGGCTGCGCATTGAGACCGGTGATCTCAACCGGGCAATGGGATTGCCATCTCGATCAGTCTTTCCGGGCACCGAGCAGCGAACCCGAAGTGACGCGTGAATCTTTGTCCTCAACT
>JBAVMB010000376.1:0-6106 GCA_049689615.1 Allostellaceae bacterium | reverse complement strand
GAACTATCTCGAAGGCAAAAGCGAATTGCTCGATGCGGTCAACCATCCCGACGATCCGGCGCGCGGCGCGCGCCAGGTGCCGTTCGGCCGCGAGCTTTATGTCGAACGTGACGACTTCATGGAAAACCCGCCGAAGAAATTTTATCGCCTGTCGCCGGGCAAGGAAGTGCGCTTGCGTTATGCCTATTTCGTTACCTGCCAGTCGGTGGTGAAGGACGCGGCCGGCAACGTGACCGAGCTGCGCTGCACCTACGATCCCGCGACCAAAGGCGGCAACGCGCCCGACGGCCGCAAGGTGCAGGCCACGCTGCATTGGGTGGCGGCGAAAGAATCAATCGCGGCCGAGGTGCGGCTCTACAATCCGCTGTTCACCCGGCCTGATCCCGATCCGGCCAACCTGATCGCCGCGCTCAATCCCAATTCGCTCGAAGTGATCAAGGACGCGCGGCTCGAGCCGGCCCTGGCCGATGCCGGCGACGCACCGGTGCAGTTCGAGCGCCAGGGTTATTTCGTGCGCGATCGCGACGGCGCGCCGGGCAAGCCCGTGTTCAATCGCACCGTCGGTCTGCGCGACAGCTACGCCAAGGCGTAACGCGGCGCCGCGCGTCGCACCTTAGGGCCGCGGCGGAGGCACCGCCGGCATGTTCCACCAATAGGGCGGGCCCGGCCATGCCGGGTATTGCTGGAGTTGATAGCGCCGCGCCAGGTTCTCCTGTTGCAGGCAAGTGGCGAAGGCGTCGGTGTTCGGCTTGAAGCCGTAGCTGGTGCACTGCGCCTCGTCCTGCTGCCGCAGCTCGGCGTCGCTGACGCAACCGGCGAGGGCGGCAAGCGCAGTTAGCGCGACCGCGAGCGGTAGCGTTCTAGCGAGCACCGGTTACTCCCGCCACGCAGCCTCCTTGGTCGCGCCGTCGCGTTACGGTGCGATGATTTAGGTCGTGAGCTCGGCGGCCGATGCCGCGACGCCGCCGAGCGGATCCGAGCCGAAGCGGTTTTCGCCGATCGTGCCGCGCAGGAATCCGAGTTCGATCAGCAGCCAGATGCCGCCGATAATCGGGATTAGAGCGATCAGCAGGAACCAGCCTGAACGGTCGCGGTCGTGGCAGCGCTTGATGCCGACCGCGAGGCCCGGCCAAAGCGCAGCGATGATGAAAATCAACGTGATGATGCCGGGACCGCCGTCCGGACCGGCCGTATTGAGCATCGCGTCAAGATATTCCGCGATGATGAAGCCGATCAGGTACGGCACAGTATAGCGCATCCAATAATCGAAGCGTGTCGCGCGGCCATACGGCGAAAACCAGAGCTGACCCCAGCTCAGCCGGCCGTTCGTGCTGCTCATGCTTGTCCTCCCTGATGAGGCGTCGGATTCATTTGGCGATGGACGGGTCGAGCGTGCGCGCGTGGGCGATGTCGGCAACGCTGCCGGTTTTATCCCCCAGCTTCTCTTTGCTGCGGCCGCGCCAGTACCAGGCGTCCGCCTGTTTGGGGTCGATTTGCGCCGCCGCGTCGAAATCCTTCTCGGCGTTGCGAAAATCCTCTTTGTACCAGTAGGCGATGCCGCGATTGAAAAACGCGTCGGCGTAATTCGGTTTGAGCTTGATCGCGCGGGAGTAGTCCGCAACCGCCAGATCGTACTGGCCGAGATGCCGCTGGGCGATGCCGCGGTCGAGATAGGCTTCGGCGTCGCCCGACTGTAGCTGGATCGCCCGCGTGTAATCCTGCGTGGCGCGGTCGTATTGGTCCTTCTTCTCGAACGTCAGGCCGCGATCGATATAAGCGTTCTCGTCCGCCGGCTTGAGGTCGATCGCGGCGTTGAAATCGGCGATGGCGCTGTCGTAGTCGCCCTTGTGCTTGTACGCCAGCCCGCGGTTGACGAAGGCGGTCTCGTGCTGCGGATCGAGTTTGAGCGCCTGATCGTAATCGGCGATCGCCTTGTCGTACTCGCCCTTGTTATCGTAGGCGTTGCCGCGGTTATAGAAGGCGATGGCAAGGTTCATCGTGGCTTCCGCGCCCGACTGGATGACGGCCGTGCAGCCGCCGATGCTCAGATCGGCGTTGTCGCTGCGGCACCATTCCCACTGCTGATCGCGGTTTTGCGCTTGGGCCGGACCGGCGCCCAGGATTGCGGCCACTGCCGTGCAGGCGACTAGGCATTTCCCCCACATGACCGATCTCCTGGTCATCAAGAACGGGAACGCGCACGCGCTCTACCCGGTCGTGTCTGCTCCTCGCGCGGGAGTGCCGGGCTATCGGTCGATCATGGCGGAAATTGCGATACCGCGCCAGCCGCACGGATTCGGCAACACGCGGTTGTAGTCGGCCCTCGATTTGCTAGCGCAGGCCGCGACATCGTGTCCGGTAAAATTGAATCAGTCGGCAACCGCCGGTTAACCGTCCGTCTGGCATGGTGTCCAAATATTTGGATACATCTTCCGACGCAGCATCAGGCGGCAACGTGCCCGACGACAGCAAAACCAGAAACCTGCTGATCAAAGCGACGCCCTTGCGCTCGCTGTATCGCGATTGGGATGCGCGCCGCGGTGGCCGCAGCTTTCCCGCGCGCGCCGACTTCGATCCGCTCGAGCTGCGCTACATCCTCGGCAATTTGTCGCTGGTGGATGTGCTGCGCGATCCGCTGCGCTTCGTCTTCCGGCTGCACGCCAGCACCAATGCCGCGCGCCTCGGCGCCGATCTCACCGGCAAGGAGCTTGCCGAAATGCCGGCCGTGGCCGATCCCGACCGCATCCGGGCGCATTACGAGCTCGTGATCAACTCGCGCGCGCCCCAGGTGCAGCAGCGCCACGGCACGTTCGCCAACGGCCAGCACTGGGAATTCGAGGTGCTGGTGTTGCCGCTCTCGACCGATGGCGAAAACATCGACATGCTGATGGCCGGCATAGCGTGGACCGCGCACTGAGGCGTCTTACGCCGCCAGTCCAGCCCGCCCGTAATCGAACGCCACCGGCTCGATCTCGCCGCGGAAGATCGCGGCGACGCGCGCTTCCGTCAGCGGTTCGCTGAACTGGGCGTTGCGCATGCGGATGCGCAGCTGCAACTGCGCTGTCACCAGCTCGCCCAAGAGCCTCCACGCCGCCTCGCTCAGGCCTTCGGTGACGATATTGGCGATGCCGCCGAGCATATGGCCGAATTCGTCTTCGTAGACCAGCGCGCAGGCGGCGGCGATCTTGCCGTCGACGCCGCCTTTGCCGGCGAGCGCCATGCCTTCGCGGAACAGGCCGCAATACCCGCCTTCGGTGAGTTTGCAGGCGCGTAGGCCGATCTCGCCATGCTCCTCTTGGTGGCGGAAGCGCAGCGCGGTGAGCGCGTCCTCCTCAGGCCAGCTTTCGAGCAGCTTGGGATTGAGCCGCGGCGCGCCCGCCGGACGCAATTCGTCGTAGACGTCGGCGAAAGCGCAATAATGGGCGAACTCGGCTTTGAAGCCTTCGAGCAGGTCGAGCATTTCGTGGCGATCGAAGCCGGTGTCGATCGCGCCGGCGCGGGCGACGATGTTTTTGAGCACGCCAAGAAAGATGCCGCCTTTATCGTACTTGCCGACACCCGAGCCCCAGAATTCCTTGAAGCACTGGCGCGACAGCCACAACAGGTCGGTCGCGCGCGTGCGCTTGGGCGCAGTCCAGTAGGTGCGCACAACTTCGGCTTCGCCCGCCCAATAGGGCGCGGCAAGATCGATCAGGCGTTGCAGCCTCGCATCGACGGCCATGGCGGTCTCCCCGCGCCGATTATAGTTCGATGGCTAAGGATCTTTCAAAGCCCGGCGTGTGGCGATCGCGGCTGCCGTGTGTCCGGCGACTATCGACCGCGCGGGCGCGATTTGTTAGGACTGGCGCGGAAACCGCGAGAACCCGCCGCCGCATGGCCCTCACGCTCTACAACACGCTGACCCGCCGCAAGGAAGAGTTCGCGCCGCTCGATCCGGCGAACGTCCGCATGTATGTCTGCGGCCCGACGGTCTACGACCTCGCACATATCGGCAACGCCCGGTCGGTGATCGTCTTCGACGTGCTCTATCGCGTGCTGCGCGATCGCTACGGCGCCGGCCACGTCAAGTACGCGCGCAACATCACCGACGTCGACGACAAGATCAACGCCGCCGCCAAGGCCAACGGCGAGCCGATCGCGGCGCTCACCGCGCGCACTGCCGCCGCCTTCCACGAGGACGTTGCCGCGCTCGGCTGCTTGCCGCCCGACGTCGAGCCGCGCGCGACGCAGCACATCGCCCCGATGATCAAGCTGGTCGAGACGCTGATCGCTGCGGGCCACGCCTATGTCGCCGAAGGCCACGTCCTCTTCGCGGTGCCGAGCATGCCGGGTTACGGACGCTTGTCGCGTCGGGATCGGGATGAACTGATCGCCGGCGCACGCGTCGAAGTCGCGCCCTACAAACGCGATCCGGCCGATTTCGTGCTGTGGAAGCCGTCGCCGCCCGATCTGCCCGGCTGGGACAGTCCGTGGGGCCGCGGCCGGCCGGGCTGGCATCTCGAATGCTCGGCGATGAGCGAGGTGCACCTGGGCGAGACCTTCGACATCCACGGTGGCGGTCTCGACCTTATCTTTCCGCATCACGAGAACGAGATCGCGCAAAGCGTCTGCGCTCATCGCGGCAAGCCGTTCGTGAAATACTGGCTGCACAACGGCTTCGTCACCGTGAACGGCGCCAAGATGGCAAAGTCGGAAGGCAATTTCGTCACGATCCGCGACGTGCTCAAGGACGCGCCGGGCGAAGCGGCGCGGCTCGCCATGCTGACGGCGCATTACCGCGATCCGCTCGACTGGACGGCGGAGCGCCTCGCCGAAGCCAAGCGCACCCTCGACCGCTTTTATCTCGCGTTGCGTTCGGTCGAGGATGTGGCGGCGGCCGGGCAGGGCGCGAAGGTACGCGGCGCGCTCGACGACGATCTCAACACGCCCATGGCGCTCGCGGCGCTGCACGAGGATCTCGCGGCTCTCAACAAGGCGCAGACCCGAGCGGAAAAATCGCGGCTCAAAGGCGCACTGCTGGACGCCGGCGCGTTGCTCGGCATCTTGCAGCAGCAGCCGGAATCCTGGCTCAAGGGCGCTAGCGGCGACGCCGGTGCAGCCGAGATCGAAGCGGAGATCGCCGCGCGCAATGCCGCGCGCAAGGCGCGCAACTTCGCCGAGGCCGACCGCATCCGCAATGCGCTTGCACTCAAGGGCATTCTGCTGGAAGACGGTCCCGGTGGTACGACCTGGCGCCGGGCAGGGTGACGCGCGAAGCGTGTCATGCCCGGACTTGTTCCGGGCATCCACGCCTTCAAAACGTGGATGGCCGGGTCGAGCCCGGCCATGACGATGTCATTGTGCAGGAGACTCTCATGGTCAAGGCGGTCTGGAACGGCGAAACGATTGCCGACAGCGACCAGACGGTTGTTGTTGAAGGCAACCATTATTTTCCGCAAGAGAAAGTGAATTGGTCGGCGCTCAAGCCGAGCGCCTCGACCTATACCTGTCCGTGGAAAGGTGACGCGCGCTATTTCACGATTGTCGCCGGCGGCAAGGAAAACGTCGACGCTGCGTGGACTTATCCCGATCCCAAACCCGCGGCGGCGCTGATCAAGGGCCGCATTGCGTTCTGGAAAGGGGTGCAGGTTTCATAAGTTGCGCGGCCACTTTCATGTCACGCTGTGGCAACGGAATCGCGGCTGGCGTGCAACCGCATCATCCCTATAATCGTTCTACACCGAGCGTCTGAGCCATAACGACAACAAGGGCGCTACGCGTGGGAGGGTTGATGGCTCTGGCGGCCGGCAGGACGGCGCACGCGGAGAACCGCGACGGTTGGCGCGCGCGTTTCGTGGATTGTCGCGCGCGCAGCGAGGCGCTCGCCGCGCCGCTGTTGCCTGAAGACCAAGTCGTGCAGTCGATGCCGGACGTCAGTCCGACCAAGTGGCATCTGGCGCATGTCACCTGGTTCTGGGAGACGTTTCTGCTGGCGCCGCATTTCGCCGGCTATCGCGTCTTCGATCCGGCCTACAACCATCTGTTCAATTCCTATTACGAGGCGATCGGACCGCGCCACCCGCGGCCGGCGCGCGGCCTGCTGTCGCGGCCGGGCGTCACCGAGATC
>JBAVMB010000375.1:0-1709 GCA_049689615.1 Allostellaceae bacterium | reverse complement strand
GAGCCGTCGTGATCGATCAGGCGCCCGCGCCGCTCCGAGTATCGGGTCGCCAGGGTCTCGGCGATCACCGCTTCGATGGTCTGCGCTTCGCTCTCGATCGCGCCCGTGAGCGGATAGCAGCCGAGCGTGCGAAAGCGCACCATCCTGGTCTGTACACGCTCGCCGGGCTCAAGCGGCAGCCGGTCGTCGTCCACCATGATAAGTGTGTCGTCGCGCATGACCACCGGACGCAGCGCCGCAAGATAGAGCGGCACCACCGGGATGCGCTCGCGCTGGATGTAGAGCCAGACGTCGAGCTCCGTCCAATTCGACAGTGGAAACACCCGAAAGCTTTCGCGGCTGCGCTTGCGTCCATTGTAGATGCGCCACGGCTCGGGCCGCTGGCGCTTGGGGTCCCAGACATGGTGGGCGCTGCGGAACGAGAACACGCGCTCCTTGGCGCGCGATTTCTCTTCGTCCCTCCTGGCGCCACCGAGGGCGAGATCGAAACCGTAGTGATCGAGCGCCTGGCGTAGTGCCTGGGTCTTCATCACGTCGGTGTGGAGTTTCGAGCCGCTGTCGATCGGATTGATGCCGCGCGCAAGGCCGTCGCGATTGGTGTGCGCGATCAGTTTGAGGCCGAGTTCGCGCGCGCGCGCATCGCGGAACGCGATCATCTCGCGGAACTTCCAGGTGGTGTCGATGTGCAGCAGCGGAAATGGCGGTTTGCCCGGATAGAACGCCTTTAACGCCAGATGCAGCAGAACAGAAGAATCCTTGCCAATCGAATAAAGCAATACCGGATTATCGGATTCGGCCACCGCTTCGCGAATGATATGGATGCTCTCGGCCTCAAGCTGATCGAGATGGGAGAGCGCCACTGCGGGCTCATGAGCCGCTTGCTCAGACACGATGATTTCGCCGGTGCTTTCGGTGCGAGCGTTTTCAGTGCAAGCGTTTTCGGTGAGTGCGGGGAGCGCGTCCATGTTGGCCTTGCGGGTGTTTCTATTCGGTTTATGGCGGTTTGTCGCGTATCAGTTGGCTTCGCTGTGCAGGCCACATTCTTTCTTGTCAGATTGTTCCCACCACCAGCGGCCGGCTCGCTCGGGCTCGCCCGGCGCCACCGCGCGCGTGCAGGGGGCGCAGCCGATTGAGAGAAAGCCGCGGTCGTGGAGGCGGTTGTAGGGAACCCCGTGGGTTCGCACGAAATCCAAAGTCTGCTCGCGCGTCCAGTCAAACAGCGGGTTCACCTTGATGAGGCGGCGACGCTCGTCGAACGCAACCGAAGCAAGCCGCGCCCGGCCGGCGGATTGATCGGCGCGTATGCCGGTTACCCAGGCCGAAGTTCCGGCGAGCGCCCGATCGAGCGGGGCGACTTTTCGGACATGGCAACATTCGAGCCGGGCGGCGAGCGACGAACGCAGGCCGCCGATGCCCTGTTGGGCAATCAGTGCTTCCAGGCTGCCGTGGGATGGCGCGAATGCCACGACACGGCGGCCATAGCGCTGTTCAGTCTCGGCCCAGACCTCGTGGGTTTCCGGAAACAGACGACCGGTGTCGAGCGTGGCGACGTCGATGGCGAGGCTTTGCGAAAAAATGGCGTGAGCGATGGCCTGATCTTCGAGGCCGAAGCTGGTGGTGAAGACGATCCGTCCTGGGAGCTTCGCGCGGATCGCCGCCAGGCGCCCGAGCAGATCGAGAGGGGCTAGCGCCGCCGCCAAGGCCTCTAC
>JBAVMB010000374.1:0-1646 GCA_049689615.1 Allostellaceae bacterium | reverse complement strand
CGTCAGCCTTGCGCAATTTTTCCGTCATACCAACTTCGGGTCTCGGGGCGCGACGCAGCCTGCCGCGCGCTTCTATAGTCGGTTCGAATCCTGAAAGAACAATTTACGTCCGGAATTCGACACAACTTTTAACAATCCATGAAGGCCGCGGCATGCGAGCATAGCGCACCGCGCCGACGCCGTCCGGTCTCCAGAACGAACACCGTTCTGTCCGATTTTTGTGACATAGGAGGCCGCCAATCGCGGCGTCCGGCCTAGGCGGTCCGGCGCGTTTCGACCGGCGTGTGTGCGGCGAGAAAGGGCAGCACGGCGTGGTTGAATTCGCGCGCCATGGTGTGCGGGAACGAGTGACCGCCTTGCGGCAGGAACTTGACTTCGGCGCCGGGAATGGCGCGGGCGAGCTGCTCGGAGAAATAGGCCGGCGTGACGGCGTCGTCCTGGGCGGCGACCACCAGCGTCGGCGTGCGGATGCGGCCAAGCTCGGCCGTGCGATCGAACGCCAGGATCGCGTCAATGCGGCTCGTGACGATTTCGGGCGGCGAGAATGTCGCGAGCTGCTGAGCCTCGTATTGGCGAAGCTTCTCATTGTTCTCGGCGATGTAATACGACGGATAAAGGAAAAGCGAATTCGCCTGGACGTAGCTGGCCGGGCCAAGCTTTTGCAGGATCTCCTTGCGGAGCGCGAACAGACGGCGGAAATAGGCGTCGGCCTTCGGCCAGCTGGCACAGATGACCAGGCTGGCGACGCGCTGCGGATGTTCGATGCCCAGGATCTGGGCGATCGCGCCGCCAGTCGAATGGCCGACGATATGCGCGCGCGCGATGCCGAGCGCATCGAGCAGGCCGACGACATCCGCCGCCAAGCGATCGACCGTATAGGAGATGCGGCTGTGATCGCTCTGGCCGACGCCGCGGTGATCGAAGGCCACCACGTCGAAGGATTTGGCGAAAACCGGAACCTGCTGACGCCAATAATCGGCGTGGCCGCTGAGACCGGTGATGAACACCACCGGATAACCGCCGCCGGCGCGCTCGTAATGCAGATGGCAATCGCCGACTGAAACCCGCGGCATGGAATTGAAAATTCCTCCTGGCGGCCGCCAGCCGAAACAAGGCGCCGCTGAGTCGCTGGTAACATTGGCAGCAGCCACTGTCAAACCCGCGAGTCGCTGGCTGCTGCGCGGCGCACGCATGGATCGCCGAAGCGGCCCAGACACAGCATGATCACCACGCAGCCGGTGCGTGCCGCGTATCTTCGCGGCTCCACCTCTCCCCGACAAATTATCCACCGTGGCGCGCTTCGCGGCTCAACTACCGTTTGCCAAACATCGGCGGCATGCTATGAGAGATTGCCTGCCTGGACGGCGGCTGCATCCCATCAACACCGCCGGTCCTGTCCATACTTCCCGCGCCGTCGTCATCCGGCGGCCGTTCCAGTCAATCGGTGAACACAGGGGACCACGATGTCTTCTGCGACGGCGAATACCGCGCGCATGATCGCCAAGCTCCTGGCGGAGCGGCCGACGGCGCAACAGGAAATTCCGCAACTGATCGATGCCGTGCATCGCACGCTGGCCGGCCTCGATGGCACGCGTCCGGCGCCGGCAGCCATGCCGCAAACCAGCCTGGCGGCGCCGGCTTTGGAC
>JBAVMB010000373.1:0-2388 GCA_049689615.1 Allostellaceae bacterium | reverse complement strand
ACGCACATGAGCCGACGACATCGAAATAAATCTGCTGCGCGCAAGATCACACGGCTGCCAGGTGACCGCACCAACGCCGACGCGATCACGCGCATGATACGAGTCGACCAGGCCGGCGAATACGGCGCTGCCCGCATTTACGATGGACAATTGGCGGTACTTAAGAATTTAGCGGCGGTTGCGGCAGTGCGGAACATGGCAGCGCAGGAACGGCGCCATCTCGAACGCTTCGATAAACTGGTTGCTGAACGGCGCGTGCGACCGACTGCGCTGTCGCCGCTCTGGCACGTGGCCGGTTATGCGCTCGGCGCGGCGACCGCGATGCTGGGCGAACATGCAGCGATGGCCTGCACCGTCGCCGTTGAAGAGGTCATAGACGAGCACTATCGCGGTCAGCTCGAAGCTCTCGGCGATGCCGATGCCGGCCTCGCGGCAATCGTCGCCGATTTCCGCGCCGACGAGCTGGAGCATCGCGACACCGCGCTCAAGCACGGTGCCGCCGAGACGCCGGGCTATCCTCTACTGTCGGCGGCGATCAAGGCAGGCTCGCGGATTGCCATCTGGCTGTCGACGCGAATTTAGCGAAGGGGGTGCAGATGGCCGAGTACCGGCTGTTGACATATCGCGACGGCAACAAGCCGGTGGCAGGAGTCCTCGTCGGCGGTCGGGTCTATTCCGCAGCAGCGCTGTTGCGCGGTACCAGCATCGACGCATCGTCGGTAAAAGCGCTGCTCGGAACTTGGGCGGCGGCGCATCGCGCGCTTGCGAAAGCTGCCGGCAAGATCAAGCCAACCGACGGCAAACCCCTCAAACGCGTCAAGCTCCTTGCGCCGGTACTCTATCCCGACGGATTGTTCTGCGCTGGCGCCAATTATTGGGACCATATGGAAGAAATGGCGCGCGCGCAGGGTCGCACGGTCGACCGCTCCACGCGCCCAGACGCGCCATGGTTCTTCCTTAAGACCTCGACACACTCGATTATCGGCCCGAATGCGCCGGCAAAGCTGCCGACCCGCTCGCGTCAAGTCGACTGGGAGGCCGAACTTGGCGTCGTTATCGGCAAAACAGCGCATAATATACCGGTCGGGCGCGCGCTCGACGCCGTCGCGGGCTATACCATCGTCAACGATCTGTCAGCACGCGATTTGATGCTCCGCAAGGATCGTCCGCCGGTGATGGCCTATGACTGGATCGGGCAGAAATGCTTCGACGATGCATCGCCGATGGGTCCTTGGATCACACCAGCGGCGTTCCTCAAAGATCCGGGCAATCTGTCGATCAAATTGTGGGTCAGCGGCGTGCTCAAACAGAATTCGAACACCAATCAACTAATTCACAATGTTGCCGAGCAGGTGTCGTGGCTCAGCTACCAGCTCACGCTGCGGCCGGGCGACGTAATCGCCACCGGTACGCCAGCCGGCGTCGGTATGCCGCGCGGTGAATTCCTGAAGAAAGGCGACATTGTGAAGATCGAGATCGAAGGCTGCGGCACACTCACCAATCGCATGACGTGAGCCGGTCCACGAGCTTACTCGATTAGAGCGCGCGCTGCTTCGCCGTCACGCCGGAAGTGGCAATTACTTCGGGAATATCCGAAGGATTGAGCGGCGCCATGACATGCGCGCCGGAAATGCCTGGTACTTCGGCCAGCTGCTGCAGCAATTCGATACAGATGCGCTTGCCCTCGGCGCGCGTATCGGCCGCCCTTTCAATGCGCTCGACGACGGTGTCGGGAATGATCGTGCCGAAGAGCTTTTCCTTCATCCAGCGCGCCGAACGCACCGACGGGATCGGCGCGATACCGATCAGGATCCTGAGCCGCGGCGCGAGACCAAGCTCGACCAGCCGCGCGGCGTAGCGCCGGACTACCCCGATATCCATGCAGAACTGCGTCTGTATGAAGTCAGCGCCGGAATCCGCCTTGCCCATGAGCCCCTTCGCGTCCCAACCGACCGGCGGATCGGATGGCAAATCGGCGGCGCCAAGAAACAGGTCGAAGCCGCCTTTGATCTCGGTGCCAGGCAACAATCTGTGCTCGCGCCGCATCTTCTGTGCCGTCGACAGCAAGGTCCGGCTGTCGAGGTCGAAGACGGGTTTGGCCTCGGGCTGGTCGCCGGCCTTCGGATCGTCGCCGCCGAGGACGAGTACGTTGCGGATGCCGAGAGCGACTGCGCCCAGCAGATCGCTCTGCAATGCGATGCGATTGCGATCGCGGCAGGTCATCTGCAGGATTGGCTCGATCCCGTTCTGCACCAGGAAATGCGCCGCGGCCATACTGGCCAAATGCGATTTGGCACCGGCGCCGTCTGTGACATTGACCGCCGCCGCAACACCTTTCAACGGTAAGGCCCGGGCGATGAAATCAGCCGGCTCGGTCGTCACCGGCGG
>JBAVMB010000372.1:0-14931 GCA_049689615.1 Allostellaceae bacterium | reverse complement strand
GACCGTATTCGAGCGGTATCAGCCAAGCCGTCGCGCCGCTGATGAACAAGTACGAGCACGTGACGCCGATGCCCGGCGCGTCGCTGCCGGCGATCTTCTCGGCCGGCAACAAGTGGGCCTTCCAGCTCTTGCCGCCCGCCACCGGCTATCTCGACGGCATGCTGCCGATGACCAAGGCGATGGGCGCGCATAAGGTCGCCATTCTCCAGGCGCAACTGTCGTTCACGCTGGCTTGCGGCCAGGCGCGGCTCGACCAGGCGAAGGCGCTCGGCATGGACGTCGTCTACAGCACGACCTATGCGATGCCGCCGCCGGACTTCTCGTCGATCGCGCTGGCGATCAAGAGCGCCAATCCCGATGCCGTGATCGTGTGCTCCTACTATCCTGACGCGGTCGGACTGGCTCAGGCGCTGCATCGCATTGGCTATGCGCCGCGCTTTTTCGCCGAGACCATCGGTCCGGCGGAAGACCAGTTCGTCAGCGCGTTGGGACCGATCACCAATCGCATCATTTCCAACACGAGCTGGTGGGCGAGTCTGAAAACCCACGACAACGCCGGCTTCATCGCCCGTTACAAGGCGATGTTCCACGAGGACCCGGACTACCACTCGGCGGCGACCTATGCCGCAATGCAAGTCCTTGGCGCGGCGGTCAAGGCGACCAAGTCGCTCGACCAGGAAAAGCTGCGGGCGTGGATCGCAACCCACGAAGTCGAGACCGTGGAGGGCATGTTCAAGAGCGGCCCCACCGGTCTGTCGTTAGGGTTCGACCAGTACATGTTCCAGATCCAGAACGGCAAACGCCTCCTGGTCTGGCCAGCGAAGGACGAACAAGCGAAGACGCAGGTCCCCTACACCGGCCAATAGCCGGAGAGGCCCAAGGGGGTTGATGGTCGGGTCGGCCGGGTGATCGTACTGCAGTTGGTCGTCAACGGGGTGCTCCTGGGCGGGACATATATCCTGCTCGCCCAGGGGCTCAACCTCGTTTTCGGCGTCATGGGCATCGTCAACCTTGCCCACGGCTCGATCATCACGGTTGCGGGGCTGTTCACCTATTGGTTCGTGACGCACACCGACCTAAGCCCGCTTTGGCTGATCCCGTGCGTGTTTGTCGTGATGCTCGCGGCCGGCGCCGTGCTACAGCGGCTGCTGCTGGAGCCGCTCGCCAAGCTCGGCAACCGGCGCGAGCTGCTTAGCCTTATGGTCACGTTCGGCCTGTCCTATGTGATCGTCGAGACCGCGCTCAACTTTTTTGGATCGCAATACGTCTCGCTGCCGAACCTGCAGGAGACGTGGTCGATTGGCGGCTTGGCGGTCAACGAGGCGCTGGTCGCGGCCGGCGTGCTCGGCGGATTGATCTCGGGCTGCCTGCACGTCTGGCTGCACTACACGCCCTCGGGCAAGGCGCTGCTCGCGACCTCGCAGAATGCGACCGGCGCGGTGACCTGCGGTATCGATGTGCGCCGCATGCGCGGCATCTCGTTCGCGATCGGCTCGGCGCTGGCCGGCATCGCCGGCGTGTTGTTGATTCTGATCCTGCCACTCTCGGCGCCGACCGCGGACACGCTCACCATCTTGTCCTTCGTCATCGTCGCGCTGGGTGGTCTCGGCGACTACAAAGGCGCCGTCTTCGCGGGATTGCTCCTCGGCCTCGTACAATCCGGCATCGGCTATTACCTCGGCGGTGACGTCGAAGTCATCGTGCCCTACCTGCTGCTGATCGCATTCATGGTGCTGCGCCCGCAGGGCCTCGGCCAGGCGGCGCGGTAAACGTGCGGGCGACAGCGTGAATCTCGACGCGCGACAGGTGAGCCAGTGGATCGGGCGGCGGCTGACAACATCTGCGTCCGCCAAGGTGGCCGGGCCGCGGCCGCTGGCGACCGCGATCCTGGTGGTGGTGATCGCTTGCACCGGCGTTGTGCCGCTGGTGGCCAGCGCCTACATCCTGCAGCTCGCGACCGACATTCTCACCTTCGCCGCGCTGGCCTATTCGTGGAACGTCATCAGCGGTTGCACTGGCTATCTGTCCTTCGGACAGGTCTCGTTCTTCGGCATTGGCGCCTACGCGACCTCGGCGCTCGTGCTGCACACCGGAATGCCGTGGTATGTCGCGGCGATCATTGGTAGCACCATCGGCGGCGTCAGCGCGGCGATATCCGGCACCATCATGCTGCGGCTGCGCGGCATCATGTTCGCGCTCGGCATGCTCGGCCTTGCCCGCATTCTCATGGTGGTGTCGTCGAACTGGGACTATATCGGTGGCGCGGCCGGATTGACCCTGCCGGCCGAGCTCACGCCTGTCGCAGTCTATCTGGCGATGTGGATCACAGTGCTGGTCGCGTTTGCACTGAATTATTTCGTACTGCATTCGCAGTGGGGCCTGTCGGTCACCGGTGTGCGCGACGACGAGGTCGCCGCTTCGGCTGTTGGCGTGCCGACTTCGTGGGTCAAGATCGTCGCCTTCATCATGAGTGCGCTGGCGCCGGCCGCGGTCGGCGGCCTGGTGGCGTGGAACCGGAGCTTCCTCGATCCGCCGAGCGCCTTCGATCCGACGCTCGATCTGCAGGTGATCGTTTTCGCACTGTTCGGCGGCATCGGCACCCTCTGGGGCCCGGCGCTCGGCACGGTGATCCTGGTGATCGTCGGCGAGCAGTTCTGGGCCTATCTGCCCGACCTGCAGCTGGCGTTGTACGGCGTCCTGGTCATCGCCGTCGTGCTTGCCTTTCCAGGCGGCATTGTCGGCGTCGCCAACAAATTCGGCTGGTTGCGGCGCCGGCCAGTCGCAGCACCGGCGACGTTTCCGATCGTCACTCGTCCGGTACAGCCGGCGGCAGCCGGCAACGACGCTGTCATCGAGGTGCGCGATCTGACGGTGCGGTTCGGCGGCCTGGTTGCGCTCAACAGCGTTTCGCTCGCGGTAAAGCGGGGCGAAATGGTGAGCATCATCGGCGCCAACGGCGCCGGCAAGACGACCCTATTCAACGCCATAACCGGCTTCGTCAAACCCAGCGAAGGCGGCGTCTACTATCAGGGCAAATTGGTCTCCGCAATTCCGTCGCATCAGCGGGCGCGGCAGGGTATCGCCCGCACGTTCCAGATTCCGCGGCTTATGGAATCGATGACGGTGTGGGAAAACACCCTGCTCGCCGCGCGCAACGGCAAGCGCGCCGCGGCGGCTGTCGATCAGGCGGCTTGGGCGCTCCACACCGTGAAGCTCGACAATCTATGGCTTGAGCTCCCGAACAAGCTGAGCCCGGGCCAGCAACGGCGGCTGGAAATGGCGCGCGCCCTCGCCCTCGATCCGACGGTAATCCTTCTCGATGAGGTGATGGCCGGCATGACGCGCGACGAACAGGGCGAAATCCGCGCCGTACTGCGTCATTTCCGCGATCTGGGCGTGGCCGCGGTCGCAGGTGTCGAGCACATCATCTCGGCGATCGCCGACATTTCGGACCGCATGATCGTGCTTGATCGCGGCAAGAAGATCGCCGAGGGAACACCGGACGCTGTGCTGCGCGACCCGCTCGTTATCGAATCGTATCTTGGCAAGGTGTCGTGAGCGCGCCGGCTTCATCCTCCGCGGAGACCGACGCGCTCCGGGTTGAAAACCTGGTCGCGGGCTTCGGCGATCTGACCATCCTGCACGACGTCTCGCTGGCGGTGCCGGTCGGCAAGGTGACCGTTCTGCTGGGCGCCAACGGCGCCGGCAAGACGACGCTATTCCGTGCCATCACCGGCCTGGTGACGCCGCGTGCGGGCAGCGTCACGCTGTTCGGCAAGGAGATCGCCGGCCAGGCGCCGCACCTTATCGCCCGCGCCGGCATCGGCCACGTGCCCAGCGGCCGCGAGTTGTTTCCGCGCATGCCGGTCAGCGCACATCTCGATCTCGGCGGCCGCCTGTGTCCGCCCGACCAGCGGGCAGCCTTGCGCCAGCGCGTCCTGAGCCTGTTTCCGGAAATCGCCGAACGGCTCAGTCAGGCTGCTGGCACGCTGTCAGGCGGCGAGCAGCAGATGGTGGCGATCGCGCGTGCACTGATGACCAATCCGCGGCTATTGCTGCTCGACGAGCCGTCGGCCGGCTTGGCCCCGAAAGTCGTGCTTTCGGTCTTCCAGACCTTGGCGAAGCTGCAGGATCAGGGCATGAGCGTGCTGCTGGCCGAGCAAAGCCTGACCTTCGGCCTGTCGGTCGCCAGCCGCGCCTACATCATCCGTGAAGGCCGCATCGTACTTTCGGGCACGCCCGCCGAGCTCACCGCCGAGCGCAGCATCGTCCAAGCCTATCTCGGCGCCTAAAACTGGTAACGGCGCAGGCCGCCATCGACCGGAATCACCGTGCCGGTCATGTAACGCGCCAACGGCGACGCGAGAAAGACCGCGAGCACCGCAAGATCCTCCGGTTGGCCGTATTCGCCGACCGGAATTTCGCGCTCGGCAAACTTGCGCCGCTGGTCCTCAGGATAGAGGCGAAGAATCTGTTCGGTGATGATGCGACCGGGCGCAATCGAATTCACGGTGATGCCGTGCTTGCCGACTTCGCGCGACAGTCCCTTGGCCCAGGCATGCACGGCCGCCTTGGCGGCAAACGAGGCGTTGATCCGCTCGGGCTCTGACTTGCCGGTGATGTTGATGATGCGGCCCCATTTCTGCGCGATCATTCCGGGTAGGATCGCATGCGTCAGCTGACGCAGCCGGGTGAAATTGAGCGTCAGCGCCTCGTCCCAGCTCTGGTCAGGCGCGTCCACCGGCAGTGGCCGGCTGCCGCCGGCGCTGTTGATCAGAATCTCGATCTTGCCGAGAGCGCGCGACGCCTCGTCGCGGATGCGCTGCGGCGAGTCCGGTTGCATGACGTCGGCGACGACGATCGCCGGACGGACGCCGCCGCTCTTCTCGATTCCAGCGGCAACTTGTTCGAGCAAATCCTTGCGGCGCGCCGCGATCGCCAGCCGCACGCCTTCCGCCGCGAGCCCGACAGCGATGGCACGGCCGATGCCCATGCTGGCGCCGGTGACCAGCGCGGTACGGCCTATCAGCTGCAGATCCAAAGTGCCCCCTACTCGATGGCTCGCTCGCCGCTGCGCGCTGACGCCGTCTCGGCAGCATAGTGCACGAGGGCCCCGAGCCGATAAACGCCGTGCACGAATTTGCCGTAGGGCAAGACCAGGAACAAGGCGAGGACGAGGACGAGATGCACCGCCAGCAGGATGCCCATCGATGCATTCGCGCGCAGCCCCAATAGCAGCAATCCGGTCGCTGCGATCAGCGCCAACAGCACCAGCAACGCGACATCGGCGCCGAGCATTTCTCTCGCGCCCGGCGCCGGATCGCGGACAATCTTGAGAATCAACAAGCCAATGGTACCGATCAGCAAGCCGGCGCCGCCAAGAGTGCCGAGCACGACCGGAACGCTGAACAGCGGATAGGGTGCGATCCAGCCCAGAATGTGGTGATAGACCGTCGCGACGCAGGTCGCGGCGAGGCATAAGACGAAACCATAGAACATGGCGTGATGAAGCCAGCGCCGCGCGCCCGAGAATGACTCGTCGCGGTCGTTGCAGCCGTAACCGCCGCCGGAGAGGTTGCTCAAGGCGGCGGCATCGCCCAATGCGCGCAACCACGCCCGCAATCCAGCGGGATGGCGAAGCCCTCCAGCCGTGTCGCGCCAGAACCGCACATAACCGACTGCCAGCGCGAACAACGCATAGCCGAACGTGACCAGGCCAACCGCAATCATCACGCCCAAGGGAATGACCGCATAGAACGCGCCGGCGCCGGTGTGCGCGTTATATATGATCGAAGGCTGCTGCAATCCGGTCGTCAGCAGCAGCACGGCTGCGAGCGCGACGGCGACGACCACCGAGACGATCACACCGTTCCGCCGGAACAGCGCCGCAAACGGGCCGGGCCAGGCATATTCGCGATAAGTCTCGGCGCGCAGCTTCGCGAAGGCACGCGGCAGGTTGAGATTGAATTCGTGCGGCGGCGCGTATTGGCAGGCGTAGAAACAGCCGCGGCAATCGTGGCAGAGATTGGCCAGATAGCTCAAGTCGGCGTTCGAAAACTCGCGCCGCAGCTCCATCGCCGGAAACACCGCGCAATAGCCTTCGCAATAGCGGCAGGCGTTGCAGATCTCCATTTCCCGCCGCGCTTCGGCGACGGTATCAGTGCTGTGCATGCTTCGCCGCCTCCGCGCCCGCGATCCGTCCGAACACGGTGCCGATGGTCATGCCGAAGCCAGCGAGATAGCCACGGCCGAGAATGTTGCCCGCCATTATCTCGCCAGCAGCAAATAGATTGCGTGCACCGATGCCGTTGTTCATGACGACGCGCGCCCGGTCGTCTACCTTGACCCCGAGATAGGTGAAAGTGATGCCCGGCCGCAGTGGATAAGCGACATAGGGCGGCGTGTCGATGCACTGCGCCCAGTGCGATTTGGCTGGCGCCACCCCGTCGGTGCGGCAATCGTCGAGGACCTTGTCGTTGAATCGGCCCAGCCGCACCGCCGCGTTGTAAGTGCGCACGGTTTCACCGAGCACCGCGCGATCGAGTGTGAGCTTGTCGGCGAGTTCGTCGATCGTTGCCGCGGTGATTGCCGGATACATCGACGGCATGAACAGCGTCAGGGCTTTCGCGTCGGTGATCGCATAGGCGATCTGGCCTGGCTGCTGCGCGATCAGGCGGCCCCAGATGGCGTAGCGCTTGGGCCAAAGATCCTCGCCCTCGTCGTAGAAGCGCCGCGCGTCGCGGTTGACGACAATGCTGAACGGGATCGCGTCGAGACGGGTGACGATGCCACCGTCGAATTTCGGCGCGCGCGCGTCGATCGCGACCGCGTGACATTGCGTCGGATCGCCAACCGGCATCACGCCCTGGTCGAGCAGATTGCGCAGTACCCGGCCCTTCGCATAGGGCGTGCCGCGGATCAAAAAATTGTCGGCCGCTGCGCCCCAATATTGCTTGAGCCATTCGATATTCGCCTGAAAGCCGCCCGCCGCCACCACGACGGATTTGGCGCGCAACCTCACGCTCTCGCCGGCCGACTCAACCTCGACCGATTCGACCGCACCGTCCCGCAAACGCAGGTCCCGGACTTCGGCGTCATAGCGGACGGCGACGCCGAGCCGCTCGGCCGCCCGGTAATAGGCGTTGAGCAAGGCCTTGCCGCCGCCGAGGAAGAACGCGTTGGTTCGCGACAGGCTGAGCGTACCCGTCAGTGACGGCTGGAAGCGGACACCGTGGCCGGCCATCCACGCCAGCGCCAGCGCCGATTCACGGATCGTCAGGCGCGCCAGCGCCTCGTCGGTTTCGCCGCCGGTGACCCGCCGCAGATCGTCCCAATATTCGTCTTCGGCATAGGCTTCGGTCAGCGTCGCGGTCGGCGCTGCATGCATGACCCGGAAATTGCGCGTGTGCCGGCTGTTGCCGCCGCGGAACGCGCGCGGCGCATGCTCGACCAGCAAGACGCTAGCGCCGCCTTCGCGGGCGGCGATCGCGGCGCACAGCGCGGCATTGCCGCCGCCCGCCACCAGCACGTCGTACGACCCCGCCAGACCGGTCATCGCCCGCGATCAAACGGCGAAAACCGGTTGTACCGCAAGCACTACCAACGGGCACCGGCCGCGCCGGGCCTAGGGCCAGTCGAGTCCGATGTCGAGCGCCGTGACGCTGTGGGTAAGCCAGCCGCTCGACAGCAGATCGACGCCTGTGGCCGCAACGGCGGCGGCAGTCTCCGGCGTGATGCGGCCAGACGCTTCGGTGATCAGCCGGCCGCCGATCATGGCGACGGCACGGCGCAAATCGTCGAGGCTCATATTGTCGAGCAGCACGGCGTCGACTTTGAGCCGTAGCGCCTCGTCGAGCTGCTGCAGTGTATCGACTTCAAGCTCGATCTTGACCAAATGACCGATGGCCGCGCGGGCGCGCGCCACCGCCGCTGTGAGGCTGCCGGCCGCGGCGATGTGATTGTCTTTGATGAGGACGCCGTCATCGAGACCGAAGCGATGGTTGAAGCCGCCGCCGACGCGCACGGCATATTTCTGCAAGGCGCGCAAACCCGGCATAGTCTTGCGCGTGCATACCAGGCGCGCGCGGTGACCTTTGATCGACTGCACGATCGCCGCTGCGGCCGATGCAATGCCGCTCAGATGGCACAGGAAGTTGAGCGCGACACGCTCGGCCGTCAGGATGCCGCGCGTCGGACCAGTGATCGTCGCGATGGTTTCGCCGGCAGTGACGGCGCTGCCATCAGGCCGCAAAGTTTCGATTTTGAGCGCGGGCTCGATCAGCCGAAACGCGATCGCCGTACAGTCGAATCCGGCGACAACGCCGGCTTTCCGCGCGACGAGCGCCGTCGTCGCGCGCATGTCAGCGGGCACGATCGCATCCGTCGTGATATCGCCGGCACGGCCGAGATCTTCCAGCAGCGCCGCGCGGACCAGCGGCTCGATCATGATCTTCGGCAGCGACGGCACGGTCATGGTCTAGGCTCCGATCGCGACGCGCTTGTCGTCGACGTCGAGCATGCATTTCAGATCGGCGAGCCGCAGCAGCGAGCGGCGAGTGCCGGCGGGAGAATGGGCCGGAAAATCGGTGCGAGCGTGGCTGCCGCGGCTTTCCTGCCGCTGCAATGCCGCCGCCGCGACGAACAGGCCGACGAGCGCCGGATCGGCCTCTGCGTCGGTGCCGAACGTGAGCGGCGTCAGCGCGTCCAACGCTGCGTTCAGCCCGTCGCGATCACGCAATACGCCGACATGCTGTGCCATGATTCCGCGAACGCCGTCAGGCCGCGACGATGGCGGCAGCGGCGGGACAACAGCCGGCCGCGTCGGCCGCTGCGTTGTGCCGCCGACCGATTCCGCGACCGTTCGGCCGGCGACGCAAGCTTCGAGCAGCGAATTGCTGGCAAGGCGGTTCGCACCGTGCAGGCCGGTGGCAGCGGCCTCGCCGACCGCCCAGAGGCCGGCAAGCGAGCTGCGTCCGGCCGCATCGACTGCGATGCCGCCCATGTGATAATGCGCCGCCGCGCGCACGGGAATCAGATCGACCGCCGGATCGATGCCGGCGGCCCGACACGCGACCGCAACGCCCGGAAACCGTTCGGCGAACCGGCTGCCGAGCGCGCGTCGTGCATCCAGAAACACGCAACGGCCGGCGGCGGTTTCGCGCCACACCGCGCGCGCGACGATGTCGCGCGGCTCGAGCTCGGCGCGCGGATGATCGGCCATGATCCGGCGGCCAGCCGCGTCGACCAGGAGCGCGCCCTCGCCGCGCACCGCTTCGCTGACCAGCGGCATCGGATCCTGGCCAGCGGCCAGCGCCGTCGGATGGAACTGGACGAACTCCATGTCGGCAAGTGTCGCGCCCGCCCGGGCGGCGAGCGCCAGACCCTGTCCGATCGCCGTCAGCGGATTGGTGGTTTCACGATAAAGGCCGCCGATACCGCCGGTAGCGATCACGACACGCGCGGTCGGCAGGACAACGGGCTTATCATCGGCTGCCGCGAGCACGCCGGCAACGGCGCCGTCCTCGATGATCAGCCGCCGTGCCTCGACGCCCTCGAGTACGGTGATCGATGGCGTTCGCCGGACCGCTTCCACCAGCGCCATCGTGATCGCCCGGCCGGTGCCATCGCCAGCGGCGTGTACGATGCGGCGGCGACCGTGGCCGCCTTCGAGGCCCAGCCTGTAGCGTCCATCTGGCGCGCGATCGAATGCGGTGCCGTGGCGAGCCAGTTCGGCCAGCGCCACCACACCCGACGCGGTGATGCGTCCGACCACATCGGCGTCGCACAGGCCGTCGCCCGCAGCGATCGTATCGGCCGCATGGCGCGCCGGATCATCGTCCTCCCCGACGGCGACGGCGATGCCGCCTTGCGCCCAAGCGCTGGCGCAGCCCGAGCCGAGCGGTGCCTTGGCCAAGACGATGACGGGTTCGGGCGCGAGATGCAGTGCCGCCATCAGACCGGCGATGCCGGCGCCGATGACGACCGGACAGCCCGCGGCAGCCGGCGGGATTGCAGCCATTGGCGCTATACCGCCAACATGCGCTCGACGGCGCGGCGGGCCGGCGCGGTAACGACTGGATCGATGGTCACTTCGTACGTCAGATTTTCGAGCGCGCGACGAATGTTGGACAAGGTGATGCGCTTCATGTGCGGGCACAGATTGCACGGACGCACAAAGGCGGTTTCCGGATGCTCGAGCGCGACATTGTCACTCATCGAGCATTCGGTCAGCAGCACGACACGCGCCGGATGCCTGGTCGCGACATAATTGGACATAGCCGCCGTCGAGCCCGCAAAATCCGCGGTGGCGACCACGTCCGGCGGACATTCCGGATGCGCCAGCACGACGATGTCGGGGTGCTCGGCGCGCAGCGAATGGACCTCGGCGGCCGTGAAGCGCTCGTGTACCTCGCAGTGGCCGTGCCAGGCGACAATCTCGACCTTGGTCTCGGCCGCGACATTGCGCGCCAGATATTCGTCGGGCAACATGATGACGCGCGGCACGCCGAGAGATTCGACGACGCGTTTGGCATTCCCCGACGTGCAGCAGATGTCGGACTCGGCCTTCACCGCGGCCGAAGTGTTGACGTAGCTGACCACCGGCACACCGGGATAATGCTGGCGCAGCAACCGCACGTCGTCCGCCGCAATCGATTCCGCCAATGAGCACCCTGCCTGACGATCGGGGATCAGCACCGTCTTGTCGGGATTGAGGAGCTTGGCGGTCTCGGCCATGAAATGCACGCCGGCGAGGACGATCACCCGCGCCGACGTCCTGGCCGCCTCGCGCGCCAAGACCAAGCTGTCGCCGGTGATGTCGGCGACGCAGCGATAGATCTCGGGCGTCTGGTAATTGTGCGCCAGGATCACGGCGTCGCGTTCGCGCTTCAGCACCAGGATCGCCGCAATATCGTCGGCGAAAACCGGCCATTCGATCGGCGGAACGACCTGGCGAACTCGTTCGTAAAGCTGTTCCAGCGCTATCGCGTCGGGCATTGTTATACTCTCTTTGAGCATTTCCAGGCGCAAAGAAAACGGGCACAAGCGCCCAAAGTCCGACTTATGCTATGATTGACTATAATGACTGTCAAGACAAGGCGGATAAGGGGTGACCGCAACAATTCGAGGCGATAACCGCAGCAAGCACGCGCCGTCATTGGCGCGCGGCATGCTGGCGGTCGAGCTGACCGCGGTGATCGTCGCCGTGACAGCTGACGAGCCGCGCGTGCTCACGTTGCACAACGGCGAGGCCCTGCCCTCGGGTCCGCTGCAATCGCGCCACCACACCTTGCAGAGCGGCGTGCGCTCGTGGGTCGAGGACCAGACCGGCCACGCGCTGGGCTATGTCGAGCAGCTCTACACCTTCGCAGACCGCGAGCGTACGCGCGAGGCGGCTGTCGACCGCCGGATCTCCATCAGCTATCTCGGCCTGACGCGCGAGCGCAGCGACGGCGACGCCGCGGGCGCGACATGGCACAATTGGTATCAATATTTTCCGTGGGAAGATTGCCGCCACGGAGTGCCGCCCATGATCGCCAGCACGATCCTGCCACGGCTGCGCCCCTGGGCGCGGCAGGGGGCGCCGCCGCTGGTGCGCGAACGGCGCGAGCGCATCGACGTGGCTTTCGGCGCCAAGCCGCACGGCTGGAACGAGGAGCTCGTGCTGCAGCGTTATGAACTCCTCTGGGAAGCCGGCATCGTGCCCGAGGCGCGCTGCGAATCTGGTACGGTCAAGGCGATCGCGGGGATCCCGATGATGCACGATCATCGCCGCATCCTGGCTACCGGCATCGCCCGGCTGCGCGCCAAGATCAAATACCGGCCCGTAGTCTTCGAATTGATGTCGGCGAGCTTCACGCTGTTCCAGCTGCAGCGTGCGGTTGAAGCTCTCGCCGGCCGGCGGCTGCACAAGCAGAACTTCCGCCGTCTTATCGAACAGCAGGGACTGGTTGAAGAGACCGGCAAGGTCGCGACCGCGACCGGCGGCCGGCCGGCGAAGCTGTTCCGCTTCCGCCGCGCGGTCATAGTCGAGCGCACGGCAGCCGGCACGAAGCTGCCGCTCTATCGCTCGGGCTGACGTTTCGGCCTTAACCGCTCATTAGCCCTAAGATGCCGGACTGTATTCGCGGCGTAATGCGGCGGAATCGCCGGCGCGCATTAACCATGCGTAGCGCAGCAAACTGCGGCCAATAACGCCAAATTTACGCACCGTCCCTTAAGGTTTCCGCGACGTGCGCCGTGGCGCGCACGGAATTTTCCTCGCACGATGGTCAACACCCTGGACAGCGATAGCGACAGCGGCAGTAGCGCCACCACCGCCGCAACCGGCTCGCTCGCCGCCAAGACAGTGCGCGGCGCCAGCTGGATGGTGACCTGGCGTTTTCTCACCCGCACTCTCGGCGCACTCAGCACTTTCGTGCTCGCGCGATTGCTGTCGCCGATGGATTTCGGCCTGGTTGCGCTGGCCGGCGCTTTCGCGCGCGCAATCGACGCCATGGCCACGCTCGGCATTCAGGACGTAATGCTGCGCGAGAAGCATCCCGACGACGCCTATTACAGCACCGGCTTCACCCTCGGGCTTATCCGCACTGGCATCGCCGGCCTAGTTATTGTCGCCGCTGCCTATCCCGTCGGCCGCTTTTTCGGCGACGAGCGACTGAGCCTTATCCTGCTAATCCTCGGCCCGCTGCTCGTGCTCGAGAGCTGCGAGAATGTCGGCACGCTCGAGTTCCGCCGTCACTTCCGCTTCGACCGCGATTTCATCCTCTTCGTGGTGCCGCGTATCGCGTCGGTCGTCGCAACCATCGGCACCGCCGTCGCCACCCGCAGCTACTGGTCGCTGGTCGCCGGCATCGTCGTTCTGCGCGTCACGCGCGTCGTGCTCAGCTATGCGATGCACCCGTTCCGCCCGCGCCTGACGCTGGTTGACTGGCGGCGGATGCTCGCCATGTCGTCATGGATCTGGGGCACGAGCGTCGCCAGCTTCACCCGCGAGCGTTCGGACTCGTTCATCCTCGGCCGGTTGATGAACACCAGCGCCGTCGGTCTGTTCTCGGCATCGCTCGAAGTCGCGCTGCTACCGATCAGCGAGTTTGTCGAACCAGTGGGCCGCGCTTTGTACGCCGGCCTATCGGCAATCCATTGCAGCGGCCAAGGCTCGTCCGACACGCTAGCGAAGGCGATGAGCGCGACTTTGTGCATCGTCCTGCCGGCCGGCGTCGGCATCTCGCTGGTGGCTGCGCCGCTCATTCGCGTCACACTGGGTCCGGCATGGCTCGCCGGCGTGCCGCTGGTGGCGATCATTGGCCCGTTCGCTGCGTTCTCGGTGATCACCAACATCGGCATGCTCGGCGTGATGGCGGTCGGCAATCCGAAGATCACCACATTCACGACCGCCACCATGGCACTGTTGCGCGTCCCCTTGCTGCTGATCGGCGTTTGGCTCGACGGACTGCCGGGCCTGGCTTGGGCCACCGGCATCGCGCTGGCGCTCGAAGCCGCGATTTATGTCGCCGTACTTGGCCGCGTCACCGGCTTCCGCACTGGCGTTCTGATTGGCGAAAGCTGGCGCTGCGCGCTGGCGACTGCCGGCATGGCGCTGATCCTGGGTTCGCTTGGCCTCGCGTGGAGCCCAGCCGCCGCCACGATATCGGGCGCGCTGGCTCAGTTGGGCGTCGCTGCCATTGCTGGCGTCGGTATTTATGCCGTGCTGCTCATCGCGCTGTGGGCAGTCACCGGTTGCGCCGATGGCCCGGAGGCAACGCTTGTACGCGCCATCGTCCGGCGCCTGCCGATTCTCGTCCTCGGACGGCGCACTACATGAGCCGCGATCCCATGACTCTTGCGCCGTACGCGGCGCGGCTGCCAGCCGAGATGCCGCCGCAGCTGCTCATCTTCATCGACACCGAAGAGGAGTTCGACTGGGGGCAGAATTTCTCGAGCGACGCCCGCGGCGTCACAGCGATGAAGCACCAGTGGCGCGCGCAGACGATCTTCGACCGCTATGGCGTCAAGCCCGTGTACTTGGTCGACTATGCGGTCGCATCGCAGCCAACCGGGTATACCCCGTTGCGCGAATTTCTTGCCGACGGACGCTGCGACATCGGCGCGCATCTGCATCCTTGGGTGACGCCGCCTGTTGAAGAGGGCATCACTGACGAGCATTCCTTTGCCTGCAACCTGCCGCGCGACCTCGAGCGCCGTAAGCTGACGATCCTCAAGGACACCATCGAGCGCAATCTGGGCGTCGCGCCTAAGATCTATCGCGCCGGCCGCTATGGCGCCGACACCGAGACCCGGGCGCTGCTCGAAGAGCTCGGCTTCCTGATCGATTCCAGCGTCCTGCCGTGGACCGATCTGCGGCGCATCGCCGGTCCGGATTTCCGTCATTGCTCGCCCGATCCGTTCTGGTTCGGCACCGGCGGCCGCCTGCTGGAGATTCCGCTGACCACCGGCTTTCTCGGCCTGCTGCATCGCTTTGGCGAGGCGGTGTTCCCGTGGATCGGCGGCACGCGCGGCGTGCGGTTGAGGGCAACGGCGATTTGCGCGCGGGCGCGACTGCTCGACCGCATCCGGCTCAGCCCCGAGGGCGTCACCATCGCCGAGGCCAAGCGACTGACCCGCGCGCTGGTCGAGCGCGACGAACAGAAGGTCTTTGTCGTCAGCTATCACAGCCCGTCGCTCGGCGTCGGTCATACGCCCTATGTGCGGTCGCGCGCCGACCTCGAGCAGTTCCTCGCCTGGCTCGACGGCTATCTCGAATTCTTCATGGGAGAGGTCGGCGGACGCCCCGCTTCGGCACCCGCGATTTATCGCGCGATGGAGGCGGCGGCTGGCCGCGCACCGCTGCAAACTGCTCAGCCACCTGGCGAACGCCGCCGGGCTGCCGGCTGATGATCGCGTCGGATTACGAGCGCGTGAACGGTTCCTGGA
>JBAVMB010000371.1:0-2350 GCA_049689615.1 Allostellaceae bacterium | reverse complement strand
AGCGTGCCGTTACCTTGGTCATTTCCTTGCGCCGGTCCTCGCTCAGGTCAGGCACCGGCACGCGGATGAGCTGGCCGTCGGCCTGCGGGTTCAAGCCGAGATTGGCTTCGCGGATCGCCTTCTCCACCGCCTTGACCAGGCCCTTGTCCCAGACCTGCACGACGATGAGCCGCGGCTCCGGCGCGCTGACCGAGCCGACCTGATTCATCGGCATCACCTGGCCATAAGCGTCGACCCGCACCGGATCGAGCAGGCTGGGCGTGGCACGGCCGGTGCGCAGACCGGCAAATTCCTTGCGCAGCACGTCAAGCGCGCCGTCCATGCGCTTGCGCAGCGCGCTAACAATCGGATCCTCGCTCACGGCGCCTCCTCGATGACAGTGAACCGGCCTTTGCCGGTGACCGCATCGGCGAGCGAGCCCGGCTGGTGGATGGAGAAGACCAGTATTGGAATGCGATTCTCGCGCGCCAGCGACACCGCCGCCGCGTCCATCACCTGCAGGTCCTTCGACAGCACATCGTGATAGCTGAGCCGGTCGAAGCGCGACGCTTTCTTGTCCTTCTTTGGATCGGCGGAGTAGACGCCGTCGACCTTGGTCGCCTTCAACAGCGCCTCGCACTCGGTCTCGGAGGCGCGCAGCGCCGCTGCGGTGTCGGTGGTGAAGAACGGATTGCCGGTGCCGGCGGCGAAGATGACGACGCGGCCCTTCTCCATGTGGCGGATGGCGCGACGCCTTATATACGGCTCGCACACCGCCTGCATCGAGATCGCCGACTGCACGCGCGTCGGCACGCCCATGTGCTCGAGCGCCGACTGCATCGCCAGCGAATTGATGATGGTGGCGAGCATTCCCATGTAGTCGCCGGTGGCGCGGTCGATGCCGGCGCCTTCGCCTGCGAGGCCGCGGAAGATGTTGCCGCCGCCGATCACCAGCGCGACCTGGACGCCCAGGCCATGCACCGATTTGACCTCGGCGGCGAGACGCTGGACGATTTTGGGATCGAGGCCGTAAGCCTGATCGCCCATCAACGCCTCGCCCGACAGCTTCAGCAGGACGCGGCGGAATTTGGCGGCAGGCGCGACTGCCCGGGCAGGTTCTGCGGCCATGTTCAATGCTCTCGCACGGTTCTCATCGGACGGCGCGGATCATACATCATGCGCGCCACGGGGATAAGCATCGGGTAAACCGCCCTTCGGGTCTGTCATCGGCTTCGACACGCTTTCACCACAAAGACACGGAGGGCACGAAGAAAGGGCGGACGGGATTGGCCGGATCTCCGTGCCCTTCGTGTCTCCGTGGTGGAAATACCCCCTCACCCTGCCCTCTCCCCCTTCGGGGGCGAGGGTAAAAAAATGGCGTCACTTCTGCCTAGGCGAGGGTAAGAGGACAGGCAGCGGCGCGGAGCGCCGATTCCGCATCGCACTATCGCTTGGCGACGGCGGCGACCTCGGCGGCGAAATCGGTGGCTTCCTTCTCGATGCCCTCGCCCAGGGCGAAGCGCGCGAATCCCGCGAGCTTGACCGGCGCGCCCGAGTCTTTGGCCGTCGACTCGATGATCTTGGAGACGCGACTCTCGCCGTCGACGACGTAGATCTGCTCGAGCAGCACCGTGTCCTCGTAGAACTTCTTGAGCCGGCCTTCGACCATCTTGTCGATGATGGCGTCGGCCTTGCCCGAGGCCTTGGCTTGCTCGCGCAGCACGTCGCGTTCGCGCGCCAAATCCTTGGCGTCGACCGAAGCCATGTCGAGATAACGCGGATTGGCGGCGGCGACATGCATCGCCAGGTTGCGGCCGGCACCGGCGAGCTTGTCGGCCGGCGCACCCGATTCGAGCGCGACCAGCACGCCGATCTTGCCGAGGCCCGGCACCAGCGCCGAATGCATATAGGCGGCGACCGCGCCTTGCGACACGGCGAGCCGTTTGGCGCGGCGCAGGTTCATGTTCTCGCCGATGGTGGCGATCATGTGCGTCAGTTCTTCGCCCACCGTTCGACCCGATCCGGGGAACGGCGCGGCCTTGAGCGCCTCGACGTCGTCGCCCTTGTCGAGCGCGATCTGCGCTACGGTGCGGACGAAGTTCTGGAAGGTCTCGTTGCGGGCGACGAAATCGGTCTCAGCGTTGACTTCGACCAGCGCGCCGGCATTGCCCTTCACGGCGACGCCGACCAGGCCTTCGGATGCGACGCGGCCGGCTTTCTTCGCCGCGGCGGCGAGGCCTTTCTTGCGCAGCCAATCGACCGCGCCTTCGAGATCGCCTTGCGTCTCGGCCAGCGCGCGCTTGCAATCCATCATGCCGGCGCCGGTCTTCTCGCGCAGCTCCTTGACCAGCGCGGCGGTGACTTCAGCCAT
>JBAVMB010000370.1:0-8714 GCA_049689615.1 Allostellaceae bacterium | reverse complement strand
GACCGCGGCGGCTCCGCGCGCCAACGCATCGGCGAGATAGCGGCGGCCGCTTTCGCGTGCGCCGCTCAGCGCGGCGAACAGATAACCGGGCTTCACGTCGCGGGAATCAGAAGTCAGGCCACGAATCTCGGGATCGCCCATTGATGGCGCGGCAATAAGCGGGCGCGATCCGCCGTCCATGATCTCAATTAGCCGCAAGTTTCCGTCCCTGCGGGCTGGGCAAGCCGACCATCAGAGAACGGCGAATTTCGGGCGAATTTTCGTCGGCCGGAGGGATTCCGACGATCGGCGCCATGCGCATGACGATGCGCTTGACCGCCGGCGCGGCCACCATTCCGCCAGTGGCAAAGCCGCCGGTGCTGTGGTCGCCGTGCGGCTCGTCGAGCATGACCAGGACGAGGTATTTCGGATCGTTGATCGGAAACACGCCGACAAACGACGACAGCAGCTTGTGCGTTTCGTACCGGCCGCCCGCGTCTTTTTCGGCGGTGCCGGTCTTGCCGCCGATGAGATAGCCCGAGCCGCGCGCTAGCTTGCCGGTACCGCTCTCGACGACGAGCCGCATCAGCTGGCGCATCTCGGCAGAGGTCGTCGCCGCCACGACGCGGCGGCCATCCGGCGGCGCGCCATTGGGACGCCTGATGATGGTCGGCGGATAGTAGATGCCCCCGTTGGCGATTGCGCTTGCGCCGGCCGCGAGCTGCAGCGGGCTGATCGAAATGCCATGGCCGAACGCGATGGTCATCACGTTGATCGGCCGCCACGGATTGGGATAAAGCGGTGTGCCTTCTGGCAGCTCGAAAGCGGGCGGATGCAGTAGGTCGAGCCGCGTCAGGAATTCCCGTTGACGGTCGGCGCCGGCTTCCGCCGCCTCGCGGGCCGAACCGATGTTGGACGAGTATTCGAAGATCTCGGGCACGCTGAGCCAGCGTTTCTTCGGTTCGTAGTCATGGATGACGAACCGGTCGACCTGGAGCGGCTTGGTGGCGTCGAAGGTCGAGGCGAAAGTGGCGACGCCGTCGTCGAGCACCATCGCCGTGTTGAAGATCTTGAGCACCGAACCCATCTCGTAGGTGCCGAGCGTGGCGCGGTTGAACAGTTCGGCAGGAGTCCCAGCGCCTGGATTGGCTGGATCGAAATCGGGCAGCGATACCAGCGCCAGGACTTCGCCGTTGCGCACGTCCATGATCAGGCCGGTGGCGCCGGCGGCCTTGAACTCATCGACCTGGTGCGCGATCTCGCTGCGCAGGATGTATTGCAGGCGCACGTCGATCGACAGCTGCACCGGCTGATTGCTGCGCTTCAATGTCTGGTCGAAGCTGCGTTCGATGCCGGCAAGTCCGTTATCGTCGATGCCGACATAGCCGACGACGTGCGACGTTAACGCGCCTTCAGGATAGACGCGCTTGCCTTCACCCTGGAATTGCAGGCCGGGAACGCCGAGCGCGTTGACAGCGCTTTCCTGACGCGGCGTCAGCCGACGATCGAGCCAAACGAAGCTCTTGTCGGTATCGAGCCGCGCGTAGATTTCGCTCTCGGTCAGCTCCGGGAGGATGGTGGCGAGCCGGCGCGCCGTGGCGTGCTTGTCATCGATCAACTTCGGATTGGCGAACAGCGATGGCGCTTCGAGTGTCGTCGCCAACAGGACGCCGTTGCGGTCGACGATATTGGCGCGCGCCACCACCGCCTTCGCCGCGACGTGATTGTGCGCCAGACGAACGTCGCCGGCCTTGAAGCCAGCCACCTCGACCAGCCGAGCGCCGATCACCAGGAACGCCAACAAAAACAGCGCGCCGGTGATCAGCAGGCGGGTGTGGCTGAGTTCGATGGCATCCTGCGCCGGCCCTTCGGGCGGCACCGGCGCACTTGATTGCGGCCGGAAATGACGTGGCCGGCACGGATCGTCGCGTACGCCGTCGGGCGGACGCTTCATCGCGGCGTCCTCGCGCTGGCGACTTGCGGCGGGCCCGCTACCGGCGCATTGCGCAGTGGGATCTGGTCTAGCTGAGCCGGCAACACGATCTGCGCCGGTGCGACCGGTTGCAGCTTCAGCGAAATGCTATTGAGCCGGTCGAGCCGTTGCGGATCGTCGAGCAGCGTCCACTCGGCGTCGAGAACACGGGTCTCTTCGCGGGTCGTAGCGATCTGCCGGTTGAGCTTGGTAAACTCGTCGTCGAGCTTGGCGACTTGGAATTTGACCTGGAACATGGCGTAGCCGGCGATCACCACCGCCAGCGTCCACAAGATCGTGCTCAGCCGGATCATGCGGCCTCTCCCCAAGCGGGCGCCGCGGTGCGCTCGGCGGCACGCAGCCGGGCGGAGCGCGCCCGCGGATTGAGCGCGATCTCAGCGTTCGACGGCGTCACCGGTTTCGTTGTCAGCAGTCGAAAGCTCGGTTCGCGCTCGCGCGCTGCTGGCAGATGCCGAGTGCCGCGCGGCGCATGGCCTGAGCGCACGCGCAGGAACGATTTGACGCGGCGATCCTCGAGCGAATGGAACGAAATCACCGCCAGCCGCCCGCCCGGCGCGAGCAGCCGTTCGGCGGCGATCAGGCCGCGATCGAGCTCGCCGAGCTCATCGTTGACGGCGATGCGCAGCGCCTGGAACGTCCGCGTTGCCGCATCGATTGTGCCCAAGGCCGGCACCGAGCGGCGGACGAGGGCGGCGAGCTCGCCGGTGCGCGTGATGGGCGCGGTCTTGCGGGCAGCGAGGATGGCGCGCGCGACGCGGCGGGCAAAGCGTTCCTCGCCGAAGTCGCGGATGATCTGGACGAGCTCGGATTCGGACAGCCGGTTCACCAAGTCTGCAGCGCTCTCGCCGTGCTGCGACATGCGCATGTCGAGCGGACCGTCGGCGCGGAACGAAAAGCCGCGCGCGGCGTCGTCGAGTTGCATGGACGAGACGCCGAGATCGAGTACGAGGCCCGATACCGCGTCGACGCCGAGCGGCTTGAGCAGCGACTCCATCTCGGAAAACCGTCCTTCGATCAGTGTCAGCCGCTCGCGATAGCGCATACAGAGATCGCCACCGGTCTTGATTGCCGCCGGATCGCGGTCGAAGGCAATGACGCGGCAGCTGGCGGCGTCGAGCAATGCGCAGCTGTAGCCGCCGGCACCGAACGTGCCGTCGAGGTAAAGTGCGCCGTCGCGCGGCATCAAGGCGGTGACGACTTCGGCGAGCAGGACGGGAACGTGCGGCGCAGTCATTGCGGTTCGCCCGGCGGCAACGTCAGTCCGCGTTCGCGGATACGCGCGCGCATCTCTTCCTGATGTTGGCGGAAACGCTCGGGCTCCCAGATCTGGAACGTCGGTCCGCAGCCGACGAATACCGCCGCCGCGGTCAGATTGGCGTGGCGCGTGAGATCGCTCGGAAGGACAATGCGGCCTTCGCCATCGAAATCGAGCGGCCGCAACTCGCCGAGGATCGCCGACAGCGCGTCGCGCACGTCGGACAATTCGGGTAGCCGGTCGATGCGGCGCGAAAGATCTTCGGCGCGGTCAAGGCCGCTGGCTTCGATCGCAGCGAGCTTCACCGCGCGATAGACGACAATGCTTTTGGCACTCGCCGCCGTCAGCGCGGCGCGAAACGCCGCCGGGACGGAGACCCGGCCCTTGCGGTCGATCTTGTTGACGTACGTCGAAAGAAAAACCGCCAACGCTTCGCTCCCGAAACGGCGCCCCTGCGCCCCTTTGGCGCCGACGTCCCGGAGACCTGCAAAGCGGCGGCGCAGGCTCGATTATGGGACCACATGGGATAACATGGGATTAAATGGGTGGTCAAATGATTTTCCCGTATAAATCCGTAAGTTAGCAATTGTTTCGAGGTCAAAAATTAGGGGTTCCGGTAATCGATTCGCGGCGGTTTGGACGACCGCTCGCTATTACTTGTAAAAACGTGAACATATACAGAACAATTGCGATAAAGCACCAGACGGCCTGTAAGCCGGGTTCTGTCCCTGCTTGCGCAGGGGATGGCCATTCATCTGGGACGTCCGTTACCGGACGCCTCATGCGACCGACCCGGACGGCGGCTGCGGAAACCCGCCTAGCCCTGTAAATCCAAAGACTTACCGGGCGTGCCGTCCCTACTTGGTCTTGCTCCCGGTGTGGTTTGCCCTGCCGCCACCGTTACCGGTGGCGCGGTGCGCTCTTACCGCACCATTTCACCCTTACCGGCCCCGAAGGGCTTAGGCGGTGTGTTTCTGTGGCACTTTCCCTGGGGTCGCCCCCGCCGGGCGTTACCCGGCACCGTGTCTCCGTGGAGCCCGGACTTTCCTCCCCCCGTCTCGCGACGGAGAGCGGCCATCCGGCCGTCTGGTACGCGCATAAGATGGGGTGGCGCGGCGGAAGTCAAACGCCCGCGGCACGGGCGACGGCAGCGGCGCGGATCCGCGTCTCGTCGTCGGCGGCGCCGTCGGCATGTCCTGGCCGGAAATGTAATTGGAACGCGCGTATTGCCGCCCGCGTGTCCTCGTCCAGTTCGCCGGTCGTCGGACAGCGATAACCGAATGCCGCCAAATTCTGCTGGAGGGCGGCAATATCACCAGCTTTTCTTGCCATCGTGAAATCGGGCCACAGACCGATGCCGCGCTGCGACAGCCAGTGCCAATCGAAGCGCTCGCCGGGATCTTGCTTGCGGCCGATGGCAACGTCGGAATGGCCGAGCACGTGTCGCGCCGGAATCTTGTGGCGGCTGACGATACCCTTCGCCAGCGTGGCCAGCGCCGTCATCTGTGCTACCGGGAAATCACGATAGCCGAATTCGTGTCCGGGATTGGCGAGCTCGATGCCGACCGACGCGCTGTTGATGTCGCTGCGGTCGCGCCAGTACGACACGCCGGCGTGCCAGGCGCGGCGTTCTTCCGGCACCAGGCGGATCACCGCGCCGTCCTCGCCGATCAAATAATGCGCGCTGACTTTGGCCGCGGGATCGGTCAACCGCGCCAAAGCCGCGGCCTGGTCGATCATGCCGGTGTAATGAACGATCAGCATGTCCACGGTGCCCGTGCGGGCATCGTGGTTGGGCGAAGGGCGCTCGACAATCTGCATGGCCGCCGCGCGAGAGCCTAGCGGAAACCCTTGCCAGCAGCCATGATCTCCTCACTCATGGAGGCCGACATGTCGTTCGCGATCTCGTTATTGTTCTACGTCCTCGGCAGCGCGCTAATTGCGCTGTGCCTGCTTGCCATCCCTGGCCGCGGCGATCACGGCGAAACTGGCGTTGCCGCGCCGCACGGTCACGGCTCGAGCCACCACTGACATCCGCCGCACGCCGATGGCGGGTTGGCAGTTCTGGGTCGACCGCGGCGGCACGTTCACCGACATCGTGGCACGGCGGCCGGACGGCGCGCTCCTCACCCGTAAGCTGTTGTCAGAAAATCCCGGCCGCTATCGCGATGCCGCGGTCGCTGGCATTCGCGCGATACTAGGCATCTCACCGGATGCGGAGCTACCGGACGACGCCATCGACGCAGTCAAGATGGGCACCACGGTCGCGACCAACGCGCTGCTCGAACGCAAAGGCGAGCGCACCGTCCTGGTGATCACCAAAGGCTTCGGTGATGCGCTGCGCATCGGTTACCAGGACCGGCCCGAGCTGTTCGAGCGCCGCATCGTCCTGCCCGATCTGGTCTATGAGCGGATGATCGAAGTCGACGAACGCGTGACCGCCGAGGGCACGGTGCTGCGCGCACCCGATCTCGATGGCGTCGCCGCCGATCTCCGCGCCGCTCGTGCCGCCGGCTGCAACAGCGCCGCGATCGTCTTCATGCACGGCTATCGCTATCCAGCGCACGAGCGCGCCGTCGCCGAAGTGGCGAGCCGCGCCGGTTTCACGCAGGTTTCGGCTAGCCATGCGGTCAGTCCGCTGATGAAGCTGGTGAGCCGCGGCGACACAACCGTGGTCGATGCTTATTTGTCACCGATCCTGCGCCGCTATGTCGATCAGGTTGCAGCCGAACTCGGCGGCGTGAGGCTATTCTTCATGCAATCGAACGGCGGCCTGGTCGATGCGCACCGCTTTCAGGGCAAGGACGCGATCCTGTCCGGACCGGCGGGCGGCATCGTCGGTGCCGCGCGCACCGCGGCGCTTGCCGGCTTCGACAAGATCATCGCCTTCGACATGGGCGGCACGTCGACCGACGTGTCGCATTACGCCGGCGAGTATGAGCGCAGCTTCGAGACACACGTTGCTGGCGTTCGCCTGCGCGCGCCGATGATGCAGATCAACACCGTGGCAGCAGGCGGCGGTTCGATCTGCTCGTTCGATGGTGCGCGTTATCGCGTCGGTCCGAATTCCGCCGGCGCGATTCCCGGACCCGCATGTTACCGCGCGGGCGGGCCGATAACCGTCACCGATTGCAACGTCATGCTGGGAAAAATCCAGCCGCGCTTCTTTCCGCGCGTCTTCGGGCCAAGCGGCGACCAGCCACTCGATCGCGACGTCGTCGAACGCGAATTCGCCGCGCTCGCCGAGACCGTCAAACGCACGACTGGTAATCGCCGCTCGCCGGTCGAAGTAGCCGACGGCTTCGTCAAGATCGCCGTCGAGAACATGGTCAACGCGATCAAGCAGATCTCGATCGAGCGCGGCTACGACATCACCGAATATACGCTGTGCTGCTTCGGAGGCGCCGGCGGGCAGCACGCCTGTCGAGTCGCCGACGCGCTCGGTATGACGCGCATCATGATCCATCCTTTCGCAGGCGTACTGTCGGCCTACGGCATGGGTCTTGCCGACCTGCGCAGCCTCAAGGAGCAGGCGGTCGAATCCCAATTGACGCCGACTGCGACGGCGGAGTTCGAGACGATCCTGGCCGCACTCGCCGATGCCGCGAAAGCCGAACTCACGGCGCAAGGGATTGCCGACGCCGACGTCACGGTGTTGCACAAAGCGCACGTCAAATACGAAGGCACCGACGTGCCGCTGATCGTGGACTACGGCGATGCCGACCGGCTGCGCGCCAATTTCACCGATGCGCACCAACAGCGCTACGGCTTCGTCGTCGAGGACAGGCCGTTGATTGTCGAATCACTCGGCGTCGAGGCAATCGGTACGGTCGGCCATGCCGACGAACACGTGATCGAAACCGCGAGTGCAGGCACGACGCTGCAGCCGCTCGATCATGTCGGCGTTTTCACCGGCGGCAGGACGTGGGCGGCACCGGTCTATGCCCGCGCGGTGCTGGCGTCCGGCCAGGCGATCGACGGTCCGGCCGTGATCGTCGAAGATACCGCCACGACGATGGTCGAGCCGGGCTGGCGCGCACGCGTCGATACGCGCCGCAATCTGGTGCTCGAGCGCGTAACGCCGCGGCCGCAGGCGGTCGCGATCGGCACCGACGTCGATCCGGTGATGCTCGAAGTGTTCAACAACCTGTTCATGTCGGTCGCCGAGCAGATGGGCGTGGCGCTGCAGAACACCGCCTATTCGGTCAACATCAAGGAGCGCCTCGATTTCTCCTGCGCACTGTTCGATCGCACCGGTGCGCTGATCGCGAATGCGCCGCACATGCCGGTGCATCTCGGCTCGATGGGCGAGAGTGTCGCCAGCGTGATTCACGCGCGCGCTAACCGGGCCGACGGCCGGGGCATGAAGCGGGGCGACGTTTATGTGCTGAATGCGCCCTATAACGGCGGCACGCATTTGCCGGACGTGACGGTTATCACGCCGGTTTTCGCCGAGGACGATTCCGCAAACGGCGAGGTGCTGTTCTATGTCGCATCGCGTGGTCATCAGGCGGATATCGGCGGCATCACGCCCGGCTCGATGCCGCCGCTGAGCCGCACCATCGAGGAAGAGGGCGTGCTGATCGACAATTTCCTCTTGGTCGATGCTGGTCGCTTCCGCGAAGCTGAAATCCGCGGACTGCTCGCCGACGGCAAATATCCCGCGCGCAATCCCGAGCAGAATCTCGGCGATTTCAAGGCGCAGATCGCTGCCTGCGCCAAAGGCGTCCAGGAACTACATCGGATGGTGCGGCATTTCGGCCGCGACGTCGTCGAAGCGTATATGCATCACGTTCAGGCGAATGCGGAGGAGGCGGTCCGCCGCGTCATCGGCCGGCTACAAGCCGGCGAATATGCCTGCGAGATGGATTCGGGCGCGATGATCCGCGTAAAAGTGACGATCGATCGGGATGCACGCCGTGCCACGGTCGACTTTTCCGGCACCAGCCCGCAGCTTGCGACCAACTTCAACGCGCCCGAAGCGGTGTGCAAGGCGGCGGTGCTTTATGTTTTCCGCACGCTGGTCGACGCCGATATTCCGATGAATGCTGGCTGCCTGGTGCCGATCGACATCCGCATCCCGGCGGATTCGATGCTGAGCCCGCACTATCCCGCGGCGATCGTGGCCGGCAACGTCGAAACGTCGCAATGCATCACCGACACGCTCTATGCCGCGCTCGACGCTATAGCGGCATCGCAGGGCACGATGAACAATTTCACCTTCGGCACCGCGCGCTACCAGTATTACGAGACGGTGTGCGGCGGCGCCGGCGCCGGTCCCGGATTCGACGGCGCGTCAGCGGTGCACACCCACATGACCAATTCGCGCCTGACCGATCCTGAAGTCCTCGAGTGGCGCTTTCCGGTCCTGCTCGAAAGCTTCGCCATCCGCCGCGGCTCTGGCGGCGCTGGACGCTGGCACGGCGGCGATGGGGTGGTGCGGCGCATCCGTTTCCGCGAGGCGATGACGGCAGCGATTCTCGGTGA
>JBAVMB010000369.1:0-1590 GCA_049689615.1 Allostellaceae bacterium | reverse complement strand
CCACTGGATGCAATCAATTCCCCGTAGCAGACAGGCGTCGAAAACCTCGCCTGCCGGGGTGTAGCCGCGCTCGTTGAAGATCGCGAAATCCGGCGCCATCTCGTCGAGCATGGATCCCACGAAACCTTTGACCGCGAGCGATCGCGTCAAGGTGCGTAAAACTGCCTGTCGGTGGGCAGGATCGTCTTCCGCCAATCGCCCGGTCCGCAATTGCCTCGTCACGACCGACAATACGTTGCGACCGATGCGGTAACCGTCGACCTCGAGCCCAACCAGCTGGTTAGGGTCGGGCATCTGCCGCATGATCGCCTCAGCCTCGCGTGCGGCTGCGTCCGTTTGGGCAGTATCGATGGAAGTGTTGAGATAGACGAAGGTCGCATCCGGTGCTGCCGCGAGGAACAGCTGCTCGATCGTTCTGCTCGGATTCTCGAGCAGCACCACCGGACGGTAGCCCTTTAGTCGCAACAAGCCGGCAATGAGCGCCTCAACCTTCGCGGTCGCCGGCATCGTCATGACATCGCAGAATAGGGCCGTTTGCGCAGCGGGCGGGCGCATTTCGGCCCGCAGCGGCGCTAATGCGCGCCGCCACGACCAAAGATCGCGCTCGTTTGCCAGACGGTTCAGCGCCCGGCGTATCAGATTCCGGCCAGCCGCCATCTGCGATTAAGACTGCTGGTTCATTTGTTGCTGCCGCGCTGCCCAGGCGATCCTCGGTTTGAACGCGTCCGGGTTAACATTGTCTTTGTGTGCACTCACCGTCCGAAGCAAATCGTCAAGCACTTGGTCAGTCAGCAGATGAGGCTTCAATCCCAATTCGATCAGCTTCGAATGCTTGGCGTTATAATAATGCTCCTCCAATTCGACACGCGGGTTACGCAGGTGCGCGATCTCAACGGTGCGGCCCGCGCGCTTGGCAGCCGCCTGCACTTTTTCGGCCAACTGCATGACCGAGAACTGCTCGGTGAATTGATTGAACACGCGGAACTCGCCCGGTTTCGCGGGCTTGCGGATGGCCAATTCGACGCACTGCAAGGTATCGCGGATGTTGAGGAAACCACGCGTCTGTCCGCCCTTGCCGTAAACCGTCAAGGCGACTCCAAGGCTGGCCTGGACCAAGAAGCGGTTCAACACCGTACCGAAGACATCGTCGTAGTGGAACGAGGTGCGGAACGCCGGGCCCAGGCTCGTCTGGTCCGTCTCAATGCCGTATACAACACCTTGATTCAGGTCGGTGGCCGCCGCGCCCCAAATACGACAAGCGAACGCAATGTTGTGGGAATCATGCACCTTGGAAAGGTGGTAGAAGCTGCCAGGCTGCTTCGGATACTGCACCGTGTCGGTTCGCCCATTATGGGTGATCGTGATGTAACCTTCCTCGATGTCGATATTCGGCGTGCCATATTCTCCCATCGTGCCAAGCTTCACGAGATGCGCGTCGGGGCAATGGCGCTGCATCGCGAACAGGAGACTGAGCGTCCCGACGACGTTGTTGGTCTGGGTGTAGACCGCGTTCGTCCGGTTTTGCATCGAGTAAGGCGCCGAAGGCTGCTCAGCATAGTGCACGATCGCCTCTGGCCGGAATCCCTCGAG
>JBAVMB010000368.1:0-5886 GCA_049689615.1 Allostellaceae bacterium | reverse complement strand
GAGCGGCAGCGAATACCGGCTGTAGCCGTAGGAAAATTTCGAAACGAACAGATAGTCGCCCACCAGCAGCGTCGGAATCATCGATCCCGACGGAATGCTGAACGGCTCGTAAAAGAAGGTGCGGATGACGAGCGCGATGACAATCGCGTAAACAATCGTTTTGGCGGTCTCGGCGAGCCCGCTCGAGCCCCGGGCCGAAGTTCTGCTGCTCATCCAGGAAATCCACTAACACATTGACGGAATCGGCCTAGGGAAGGCTGCGGACGGCGCGGCCGCGACGATGAAGCCTTGCCGAGATTCGGAAGTCAAGTCCGGCGCTCCGCGGTGTCAACAGCTTCCGCCGTAATCACGACCAGCGCCTGTGCCAACGGCGGCTCGTCGGTCAGCGTAACATCGATGCGCGGTGTCATCCCGCGCGGCGTCATTGCCTCGAGACGCGCCAAGGCGCCGCCTGTCAGAATCAGAGTCGGACGCCCACCCGGCAGATTGACGACCCCGAGATCGCGCCAATAGACGCCCTTACGGAAGCCTGTTCCAAGGGCCTTGGAACAGGCTTCCTTGGCGGCAAAACGCTTGGCATAGCTGGCGGCGCGGTCGCTGCGGCGCTCCGAACGCTGGCGCTCGACCGGGGTGAACACCCGTGCGAGAAACCGGTTGCCGAAACGCGCGATCGTCTGCTCGATACGGCGGATGTCGATCAAATCGCTGCCGACGCCGAGAATCATCACGCGCTCTTTTCGCCGCGCGCGTCACTGCGGGCCTGGTCCATCAAGGCGCGCATGCGCTTGATCGCGCTGTCGAGGCCGCTGAAAATCGCCTCGCCGATCAAAAAGTGGCCGATATTCAGTTCGACGATATTTGGAACGGCGGCGACCGCGCCGACAGTTTCGAAGCTCAAACCGTGTCCGGCATGGCATTCGAGGCCAAGCTCATCTGCCAGCGCCGCGGCGCGCCGCAGACGATCGAGTTCGCGGGCGCGCGTGGCGCCTGTCGTTTCGCAATAGGCGCCGGTGTGCAGCTCCACGATAGGCGCTCCGATCGCGTGTGCCGCGCGAACCTGCTTGTCGTCGGGATCGATGAACAGCGAGGTCCGAATTCCAGCTTGTGTGAGCCGTGCGACGACGAGCGCGAGCCGATCGCGTGCACCAGTGACATCGAGGCCGCCTTCAGTGGTCAGCTCTTGGCGCCGTTCGGGCACGAGACACGCCGCATGCGGCCGATGATTGAGCGCGATCGCCAGCATGGTTTCGGTCGCCGCCATCTCCAGATTGAGGGGCAACGCGATCTCGCGCGCGAGGGCGGCGATGTCGGCGTCCGAAATGTGGCGGCGATCTTCCCGCAGATGCGCGGTAATGCCATCTGCGCCCGCGGCCGCAGCCACCTTCGCCGCCCGCACCGGATCTGGATGCGCACCGCCGCGCGCATTGCGGATTGTGGCGACATGGTCGATGTTCACGCCGAGGCGCAGCGGCCGTTTCTGCATCATGGCGATCAGCCGCGTGCGCGTTCCACCGAATTGATCACCGGCGTCGCCCGCAAGGCGGCGATGATATTGGTCAAGTGGCGCACGTTCTGAACTTCGATATCGACGAGGATCTCGAAGAAATCCTGTGACCGGTTGGTGATCTTGAGATTAGTGATGTTGCCGCCGCTCTTGCCGATGACTGTCGTCAAACTGCCCAGGCTGCCAGGTTCGTTGCCGATGGTGACGCTGATCCGGCCAACGTGGACGCGCCCGCCGTCGCCTTCATCGCTCCACGCGACGTCGAGCCAGCGCTCCGGCGTCTCGGCAAACGTGTCGAGCGTCTCGCAATCGATGGTGTGGATCGTCACGCCCTTGCCGGTCGTCACGATGCCGACGATGCGATCGCCCGGCAGCGGATGGCAACAGCCGGCGAAATGCACCGCCATTCCGGGAATCATGCCGCGGATCGGGACCGCGTTTTCCGACGCCTTCTTGGCCTTGCCGCGCGGCGTAAGGGTGACGACCTTGGCCGACCGCGCGTCCGCCTTCGGCGGAAAGATTGCGTGCACGATCTCGCGGCCGGTGTGCAGCCCCTCGCCGACGGCGACGTAGAGATCGTCGCGCGTCTTGCACTCAAACCGCGGCAGCAATTCGTCCAGCGCCTTTTCCGCGAAGTCGTGGCCCTCCTGCCGGAACGCCTTCTGCAAAATGGCCTTGCCGAGGTCGAGATATTGCTGGCGCTGCTGCGTGCGGATGAAGCGCCGGATGCGGGCGCGCGCCTTGCCAGTGACGACGAACCGCTCCCAAGTAGGTGACGGCGTCTGCGCCTTCGAGGTGACGATATCCACCTGATCGCCGTTCGCCAGCGCCGTCCGCAATGGCACCAGCCGACCGTTGATCTTGGCGCCGACGCAAGTGTCACCGATCTGCGAGTGGACCGCATAGGCGAAATCGACGGCGGTGGCGCCACGCGGCAATTCGATCAGGTCGCCTTTGGGCGTGAAACAGAACACCTGATCCTGGAACATTTCGAGCTTGGTGTGCTCGAGGAATTCCTGCGGATCGGGCGCATGTTCGATGATGTCGAGTAGCTCGCGCAGCCAACGGTATTGGCGGCCTTCGGTCTTGGGCGCGCCCTGCTTGTAGACCCAATGGGCAGCAACGCCGAGCTCTGCAACTTCGTGCATCTCGGGCGTACGGATTTGGATTTCGATGCGTTGGCGGTGCGGGCCGATCACACCAGTGTGCAGCGAGCGATAATTGTTCGGCTTCGGCGTCGAGATGTAGTCCTTGAACCGGCCCGGCACGACCGGATACTTGCTGTGCAGAACACCGAGTGCGTGATAGCACTGGTCGACGTCCGCGACGACGACGCGGAAGGCCATGATGTCGGACAACTGCTCGAAGCCGACATTCTTCTTCTGCATCTTCTTCCAGACCGAATAGGACGTCTTTTCGCGACCAGAAACCTGCGCGTCGACGCCACCGTCCTTCAGCGTCTGCTGCAGCTCGTCGATGATGCTGCTAACCAGATCGCCGCCCTTCTCGCGCAAGAAGTTGAGCCGCGTCTTGATGCTGTCGCGTGCCTCAGGATTGAGCTCGGCGAACGCCAAGTCCTCGAGCTCGTCCTTCATCGCATTCATGCCGATGCGCTCGGCCAGCGGCGCGTAGATTTCCATCGTCTCGCGCGCGATGCGTTTGCGCTTGTCCGCATCCTTGATGAAATGGAGCGTGCGCATGTTGTGTAGTCGATCCGCCAACTTGACCAGCAGGACACGGATGTCTTCCGACATCGCCAACACCAGCTTGCGGAAGTTTTCCGCCTGCTTGGTCTGGTCCGATTGCAGCTCGATGCGCGATAGCTTAGTCACGCCGTCAACCAAGCGCGCGATCTCCGGTCCGAAAATCTTTTCGATATCCTCGAGCGTCGCAAGCGTGTCCTCGACCGTGTCGTGCAGCAGGCCGGTAATGATCGACGCCGCGTCGAGCTTCATCTTCGCCAGGATTCCGGCGACTTCGACGGTATGGGAGAAATAGGGGTCGCCCGATGCGCGCTTCTGGGCGCCATGCGCCTTCATCGAATAGACATAGGCGCGATTGATGGCGTCCTCGTCGGCCGACGGGTCGTAGGCCTTGACCCGTTCGACGAGCTCGAATTGACGCATCATGGAAAGGCACTCCGCCGGTTAGCACCGCCGGCGTGCGGACAAACCGAGAGCGGCGCGACGGGTGAACCGCCGCCGCTCCCGCCGATCAAGGTTGGCCGTCTTCCGCGGGGCCGTCGCCGTCGCTTTGACCCTCACCTTCGGCGATGTCCGGCAATGCCTCGTCGTTCAAACCGACGGCTTCGTCTTCGGCGGCTTCGAGCACGTCTTTCTCGAGGTCCTCGTCCACCGCCTCGTCGCCTTGCGCGTCTGCCAACGCCGTACCCTCGGTGCCGGACACCTGGGCGATGTCGGAGCCGAGGCCGAGCTGCGTGCCGAGCTCGATCTCTTGATCCTCCACCGGCTCGTCGATTTCGACGTGCTTCTGGAGTCCTTTCACGAGGTTTTCCTCGAGGGTTTTGAGCGCGATGGTTTCGTCGGCGATCTCGCGCAAAGCCACCACGGGGTTTTTGTCATTGTCGCGATCGACAGTGAGCGGCGCGCCGCCCGCGACATCGCGGGCGCGCTGGGCCGAGAGCAGAACCAACTCGAATCGGTTGGGAACCTTGAGGATGCAGTCTTCGACGGTAACCCGCGCCATGAACCTCGATCTCCAGAAATCGCGTTGATCTTACAATATAAGTGGGCCGCTTTTGCACTGCAACAGCAGCTTCGGACAATCCCCGATTATCCTGCCAATGCCACCGGTTCGGGCGGCCGATTCCTACTGTCCGAAACCGCTGCCCGCCTGCAGATCTCTTCAAAGATCCGCGCCACACGCCGGTTCGAATAGCGCTTAAGGATGAAATCGTAGGCGTTTTCCGCCATTTCCGCGCCTTGGGGCAGCGCTTCCAGTAGCTGGAGGACCGTTTCAGCGAAGGCAGCGGCGGTATCGGCGCGCCGAAAGTGGTTGCCCTCTTCGATCGGCAGGCCCTCCACGCCGATCGACGTCGAAACGACTGGCCGCCTCATCGCCATGGCCTCATAGATCTTAATCCGGGTCCCGCCGCCGACGCGCAACGGCACGATATAGAGGTCGGCATCGCGAATGAACGGTCGCACGTCGTCGACAAAACCGGTGAATTGCCAGTTGAGTCCGCGCGTCCTTGCCTTATCGACCAACGCGCCAGGTGGATCACGACCCACGACAGTCAGTCGCGCCTCGGGGCGCGTTACTGCAATCAGCGGCCAGATCTCGTTCATGCAGTATTGAATGGCGTCGATATTCGCCGGCCAATCCATCGAACCAGTGAAAATAAGATGGCCGCCACGCGGATCGACCACCGCGGGAGGCGGTGATGCCAGCGCGCCGAAATAATCGAAATCCACGCCGGTCGGAATTACTTCGGCGCCGCGTACGCCATAAGTTTCCAGAAAGAAGCTTAGGTCGCGATGCGAAACGGCGATGACTTTGGCGAAGGCCGGCAGATGGCGGGCCTCGAATTCGGCCATCTTGCGGCGCTGCGCACCCCAGATCATGCGCGCGAAAGGGTTTTCCGCTGTCTGCGCGTGACGAGCGAAAATCTCGGCTTCAACATTGTGCGTAAAAGCCACACTACCGACCGGCGGCACGCGATCGAACAGCACGGCGGCGTGGACGAAATCGGCGACAACCACGTCGGGCTGCGTCGCCAGCATGTCGGCGATCAGCGCGGTAGCCGTGCGCGAACGATCGAGCGCGACCGATGCCGGCAGCCGCGACGCCAGCGCGGCGATACGCTTCAGCGCACCAAAGAGCTTGCCGGACTTGGACGCAGGCCAGAACAGAAACCGGTCACAAACCTCGCTCAACTCGCGTGCGAACCGGCGCGGCTGCTCGGTCGTTGCCGGCGAGACTAGCGTGATCTCGAAGTAGCCGCCTTTCATGCCGCGCAGGATGCCGCCGGTGCGGATCTTGCCGCCGGCATCGGCCGGAAACAGGAACTGTGGCGAGACAAAGAGCAGCCGCGGCCGCGCCATCGTCGACCTCAGCAGAGCGAGCGGTAGCTCACGCCCGACAGTTGCGCAAAGGCCGGCACGCCCTGGAGATCGAGGATCGGCCGACCGTCATGTTTGGCTTCGAGCAAGACAATATCCTCACGGCTTGCGAGACCGATGACGATCGTGCCCGCGCCGTCGAGCGCGCGGTGCAAATCACCGACCAGCAGCCGGTCGAAGTGTGGAATCTCGCGTTCGATGAATTCGCGGTTCTTGCCGAGCAGCTTGCTGGCGTTGACGTTGCGGTCGAAGATCGCCAGGTCATAGCCTTTGCCGATCAGCCGCTCGGCCAGATAGACG
>JBAVMB010000367.1:0-3510 GCA_049689615.1 Allostellaceae bacterium | reverse complement strand
CACCGGATGGATCAACGCGTCGGCCAACATCGAATCCTCGGTCCTTACCGTGACGCTGATTAGACGTTCTTTATGGTTAATTTTCGCCTAAAGCGCGTAAAACTTTAGTCCAGACGGCGCCGGAAAGCCGCAGTTTTCCTTGGTAAATACGCAGAATTTTATGGTTAACGAAGCGCTTGCGGCGACCGCCGGAACCCCGCCTATTCGCGCGGCAACATGCGGCCGAGGCGCTTGCCACCGAAAATATGGACGTGGAAATGCGGCACTTCCTGGCCGGCGTCGTCCCCGTGATTGGCCAGGATCCGGTAGCCGCTTTCTGCCAATCCAAGCTGACGCGCGACCGTGCCGACCGCCGCCAGGAATGCCGCCTGCTCGGCCGCCGGCGCTTTGGCGGCGAAATCATCGAGCGAGATGTATTCGCCCTTGGGAACTACCAGGACATGAACCGGCGCCTGCGGCCGGATGTCGTTGAACGCCAGCACGTGCGCATCTTCGTAGATTTTCTGACAGGGGATCTCGCCGCGCAGGATGCGGGCGAAAATGTTGTTGCGGTCGTACGCCATGTCAGCCGCCTGTCCGCGACTGCTTTTCGGCGATGCCCGATCGGCCTTGGCGCGCCTCGAGCGCCCGCCAAACATCGGCTGGCGCGACGCCGACATCGGCCCAGGCCACCAGCAGGTGATAGAGCAGATCGGCGCTTTCGGCGGTCAGCCGTAGCCGGTCGCCTTTGACCACTTCGATGCCGGCTTCGATCGCCTCTTCACCGAGCTTCTTGGCGATGACGCCTTTGCCTTCACGCAACAGCTTGGCGGTGTAGGAAGTCGCCGGATCGGCGCCGCGCCGCGCCGCAATCACAGCGAAAAGCCGGTCGAGAGTCGTGCCGTCGATGTCGCTCATAGCTTGCCTCGCAGGTCGTCGGCGATTTCTGACAGGTTTCGTCTGCATTGCAAGCCGGCCGCCGAATGCCTTTCCGCAACCGCTCCGGCCTTGACACAGTCACCTAAAGATATATCGTACGATACGTTGTACGTGAATACGGAGTACCAAGATGCATTACGAATGTATGGGTTTCGGTCCCGGCGGGCGGCGCTTCATGCGCCATCGTCACGGCCATGGCCGGTTCGGCTGGTGGATCGAGGAAGGGGTGGGCTTCGGTCCGCGCGGCGTCAGCGCCGGGCGCAAGCTCGGCAGCAGCGAGTTGCAGATGCTCATTCTGGCGCTGCTCGAAGAACAGCCGCGCCATGGCTACGACCTGATCAAGGAGCTGACCGAACGGACCGGTGGCTTCTACGCGCCGAGTCCCGGCATGGTCTATCCGGCGCTGACCTACCTTGAAGAGCTCGGTCACACCACGGTCGAATCCGAAGGCAACAAGAAGCTTTATCGCATCACCGACACCGGCAACGCCGAGCTCGATAAGAACCGAGAAACGGTACGCGCGATGTTCGCGCAGTTCGAGCGTGTCGCCCGCAAGATGGACCGCATGCGCCGCTTCTTCGCCGGCGAGGCCGTCGAGGAGGACGACCGGTCCGCGCTCCGGGCCGCGTGGCACGCGCTGCGGGCCGTCGTTCGCGAAACCCGCCAGGCTTCGCCCGAAGCACAGCAGCGGGTACTCGACATCATCAAACGCGCGACCGACGAGGTCCGCACCGCGCCGACGCGCAAAGCCGGCTAACGGCGTACTGCGATTCCGGCGGCCGCCAGCGCCGCCTTGGCTTCGGCAACGCGGAAGGTGCCGAAGTGGAAGATTGACGCGGCGAGCACGGCGCTGGCATGGCCATCGCGCACGCCTTCGACCAGATGCGCGAGCGCACCGACGCCGCCCGAGGCAATCACCGGAATCGGTACGGCATCGGCGATCGCGCGGGTCAGCGGAATGTCGAAGCCGCGTTGGGTGCCATCGCGGTCCATCGAAGTCAGCAAGATCTCGCCGGCGCCTTCCGCCGCCATGTACTTCGCCCATTCGACCGCATCAAGGCCGGTGGCGCGGCGGCCGCCGTGCGTAAAGACCTCCCATTTGCCGGCGCCGGCCTGCTTCGCGTCGATGGCGACGACAATGCACTGGCTGCCGAATTTCTCGGCGGCCTCGCGCACCAGCTCGGGCCGCGCCACAGCGGCGGTGTTGATCGAGGCCTTGTCGGCGCCTGCCAGCAGCAGCTTCCGGATGTCCTCGATCGTGCGCACGCCGCCGCCGACGGTCAGCGGCATGAAGCATTGCTCGGCGGTGCGGCGCACGACGTCGTAGAGCGTGTCGCGGTTTTCGGCCGAGGCGGTGATGTCGAGAAAGGTCAGCTCGTCGGCGCCTTCGTCGTCGTAGACCTTGGCCTGCTCGACCGGGTCGCCGGCATCGACCAAATCGACGAAGTTGACGCCTTTGACGACGCGGCCGTCCTTGACGTCGAGACAGGGGATGACGCGGACCTTGAGCATCTAGGCCGCCGCCAGAGCCAGCGCCGACTTGAGGTCGACGCGGCCGTCGTAAAGCGCGCGGCCGACGATCGCACCTGGAATCGCGGCGGCCTTGAGTGCGGCCAGATCGTCGAGCGAGGCGATGCCGCCTGAGGCGATGACCGGGGTCTTGAGCGCGCGGGCGAGCGCAGCCGTTGCGTCGACATTGACGCCCTGCAGCGCGCCGTCGCGGTCGATGTCGGTGTAGATGATCGCGGCCGCGCCCGCGTCTTCGAAGCGCCGCGCCAGATCGAGCGCCGCGATCGCCGAGGTTTCGGCCCAACCTTCGACCGCGACCTTGCCGCCGCGCGCATCGATGCCGAGGGCCACGCGGCTCGGCCAGCGCCGGCAGGCGTCGCGCACCAAATTCGGATTCTTGACCGCGGCGGTGCCCAACACGGCCCGCGCCACGCCCTTCTCAAGCCAAGCTTCGAGCGTCGCCGCATCGCGGATGCCGCCGCCAAGCTGCACCTTCATCGGCGCCGCTTTGACGATCGCTTCGACTGCCGCGGCATTGCGCGGTTTGCCGGCAAAGGCGCCGTCGAGATCGACGACGTGGATCCATGCTGCGCCAGCGGCGGCGAAGCTGCGCGCCTGTGCCGCCGGGTCGTCGTTGAACACGGTCGCGCTGTTCATCTCGCCGCGCACCAGGCGCACGCAGCGTCCGCCCTTGAGATCGATCGCCGGATAGACGATCACGGTTTCCACCGCAGGAAGTTCGCGATCAGCCGGAGCCCGGTCGCCTGGCTTTTTTCCGGGTGGAATTGGACGCCGAATAAATTGTCGCGCCCGACCGCGGCGGTGATCGGCCCGCCGTAGTCGACCGTCGCCATGACGTGACGTTGCTCGCGTGCCGCGAGCTGGTACGAATGGACGAAATAGGCGTGGTCGCCATTTTTGAGGCCGGCGAGGAGCGGGTGCGCCGCCGCGAGCTTGAGCTCGTTCCAGCCCATGTGTGGGATTTTGAGCGCCGGATCGGTTGGCACGATCGGTACCACCTCGCCCGGAATCCACCCGAGGCCGTCCACGGTTTCGAATTCGCGCCCGACCGTCGCCATCAGC
>JBAVMB010000366.1:0-2381 GCA_049689615.1 Allostellaceae bacterium | reverse complement strand
CGTCAGCGGCATGCCGACTGCGGCGCCGGCCAGCGCACCGACGCCGGCGCCCATGACACCGCCGGTCACGGCACGGTCACCGGGGTTCGACCCGCAGCCCGCAACCAGAAGTCCACTTGCAACTATGAAGACGGCCATACGACGCATGAGTTCGCTCCTCAATGGCGAAAGGCGCGTGAGTATAGGTCGCGGATTCAGCGGAATACAATACTCTCAACTGAATCAACGGTTTGTATGTCCAGGTTAAAGTCATACAAGAGCCAAATTGAATTATATCAAGTAGTTACGTGGATTTCCGATTCGCACCGCAACCCGGCGCGGGTCACATTCGTTGGAGAAACGACGAATCGGGGACATGGCGAGAATCGCGTCCTTCCCGAGGGCTGCCCACGCCACTACCACCCGTACGAGGGAGAGTTCAGGTGATCTCGCTCTTGCTCTGGCTGATACGCATACCCGTCCCGGTGCTGATCCTGCTGTACCTGTTCAAGGTCATCTGACCGGACGGCCGGGGGCGCAGAACGCGCCCACAGTTCAACGGAACAATTCCTCGCCTTTGATGCCGCCGTACATCGCCGCGACGTATTCGCCGTAGCCATTCCAAATCAGCGTCGGACGCCGCGTATTCTCGCCGAGCTCGCGTTCAGTCGCCTGGCTCCAGCGGGGATGCGGCACCGCCGGATTGACGTTCGCCCAGAAGCCGTATTCGTTCGCCTGCAGCGCCGTCCAGAACGAGGTCGGCCGCTGATCGGTGAAGGTGAACTTGACAATCGACTTGATCGATTTGAAGCCGTACTTCCACGGCAGCACCAGCCGCAGCGGCGGGCCGTCCGGCTTCGGCAGCGGCTTGCCATACATGCCGGTGACCAGAAAGGCGAGGTCGTTGTTGGCCTCGAACATGGTCACGCCTTCGACGTAGGGCCACGGATAGAAGAACATGCGCTGGCCCGGCGCCATCTTCGAATCCATGAACGTGACCATGCGGATATACTTGGCGCCGGATAGCGGCCGGGCGATATCAAGCAGCGCCTTCATCGGAAAACCGGTCCACGGCACCGCCATCGACCAAGTTTCGACGCAGCGATGGCGATAAAGCCGCTCTTCGAGCGTCACCTTCTTCAGCAGATCGTCGATGCCGAGCGTCATCGGCTTCTCGACCATGCCGTCGATCGCGATCGTCCACGGCCGAATCTGCAGCGCGTCGGAATATTCGAAGACGTCCTTGTCGCTCGTGTACTCGTAGAAATTATTGTAGGTCGTCGACAGCTTTTCCGCTGTCACCGGACGATCGAGCACGTATTTGGTATCGCGCTTCGCCGGATAGAGGCTGGCCGCCGGATCGGTATCGGCGAAGGCCGGCGTCGCGGTGGCGAGCGGACCAGCGCCGGCTGCAGCAACCAGAGCGCCCATGCCCATCGCCTTGAGCAGCGCGCGCCGATCATGGAAAACTGATTCCGGCGTCGCTTCGCACTCGGGAATTTCCCAGCCCCGCTGGCGTTTCACCCACATGACCGACCTCCGTTTGTATGGCCGCAGCGATACTGCCAAGCGACGCTCACATCAAGTCACGCTCCCGCGACCGCGGCTGAAATAAATTTCAAGAACGCCGCAAACGGGCTTATTGCGCGGCTTCTCCGGTGCGGGCGGCGAGCACTTTCTCCGCCAGCTTGCCGGTCAGCTCCTGCAGCCGGTCGAAGCGGTGGGTGAACGTGCCGGTGCCGAGCGTTGCCGAACGCAGTTCGATAATCAGATCGTGCATCTCCGTCAGTGGCATGTCGGTCGCGACCACGTCCCAGCCGGCCCAGTCCGCCTTGGCGTCATAGCCGAGGATATGGCCGCGCCGCGCCGAGACGATGCGCTGCACCCGCGAGGTGAAGGCATTCGGCACCGAGATCTCGGCACGATGGATCGGCTCGAGCAGCACCGGATCGCAATTCGGTAGCGCCTCGCTCATTGCCTGGCGCGCCACCGTCTTGAACGCCTGGTCCGAGCTGTCGACGGCGTGGAATTGGCCGGTCACCAGCTTGACCGACAGGTCGACGATCGGACAGCCGAACGGGCCGTGACGCAGATATTCCGTAATGCCCTCTTCAACCGCCGGGATGTAGTTGCGCGGAATAGCGCCGCCGACAACGGCATCAATGAAGGCGAAGCCGCCGCCGCGCGGCAGCGGTTTGATCTCGATCTGGATGTCGGCGAATTGGCCTTGGCCGCCGCTCTGCCGCTTGAAACGCGAATGCAGCGCGGTGCCTTTGCGGATAGTCTCACGGTAGGGAATCTGCGGGCGGCGCGCCTGCACTGCGAGGTTGTATTTGTGCCGCAGCCGGTCGAGCGCGATCTGCAGATGGATATCGCCCTGCCCCCATAGCACGAGCTCCTGC
>JBAVMB010000365.1:0-4549 GCA_049689615.1 Allostellaceae bacterium | reverse complement strand
CCGCGTCGTCGAGGAGCTCGAAGCGTTCTGCAACCGGCGAGGCTTTTCCCGGGTTTCGGCGTTGACCGGCGCGCTAATGAGTGCCGGCGCAGATGAGACCGACGTTGAGTGGCGTCAGGAGGCTGGCGAATGAAGCTCGTCGCCAATAACACGTCGACGGCGTTCGATCTGCGAACGACGACCGATGGGCTCTTTCGTGAGATCGCACGCGTGACCGCGGATTCCGGCGGCATCGGCGTCAGCCGGGAAAGCTACGGTGCAGGCGAACAGAAGGCGGTCGAGATCATCCGGCGCAATGCCGAAAGCGCCGAGCTCGCGACGAGCTTCGATGCCGCAGCCAACCTCGTCGTGACTCTGCCGGGTCGTGACCCAGACAAGCCGTTCATTGCCATCGGATCACACCTCGATTCCGTGCCGCAAGGCGGGAATTATGACGGTGCTGCCGGGGTCGTCGCCGGTCTGATCACTTTGATACGCATGAAAGAGGAGCGGGTGGTGCCGCCGCGAACCGTCAAACTCATCGCGATGCGTGGCGAAGAAAGCGCCTGGTACGGCAAGACCTGCGTCGGTTCCTACGCGCTGTTCGGTGGCTTGACCGAGCAAGATCTGATGCTGACGCATCGATCGGGCCATGGCACGCTCGGCGAAGCGATGCAGGCTCGGGGTGCCGATGTTGCGCGGATTGCGCGCGGCGAAACCTTGCTCGATCCAGCCTCAGTTGCCGCCTACCTCGAGCTTCATATTGAGCAGGGGCCGGTAATGGTCGCGCGCGGCTTCTCGACGGCGATCGTTACAGGAATTCGCGGCAATATCCGTCATCGCGAAGTGCGCTGTATCGGCGAAGCGGCCCATTCGGGCGCCGTACCGCGCTGGCTCCGACGGGACGCCGTGTTTGCCGTCGCCGAGCTCATCGCCCATCTCGACGAGCATTGGGAAAGCCTGCAGCAGCGCGGCCTCGATCTCGTGGTCACGGTCGGCATCATCAGCACCAATCCGGCGGAGCACGCGATGTCCCGCGTTCCCGGCGAGGTGACCTTCAGTTTCGAAGTCCGCAGCCAGAGCAGTGACACGCTCGAGGCCTTCTATCACTTGATGCGGACCGAGTGTCGGACCATTGGCAACAAGCGCAAGGTCGAATTCCGCTTTGATCGGCGCCTCGATACCAAGCCGGCGCGCATGGACGATGGCTGGGTCGAGCGCCTTTTGCGGCTTTCCAGGCGTCTGGGATTGCCCGCCGAGGCGCTGCCATCGGGCGCCGGCCACGACGCGGCGATCTTCGCCAACGAAGGTGTGCCGTCGGCGATGATTTTTATCCGCAACGAACACGGTTCGCATAACCCGCTGGAGGCAATGGCGCTCGATGATTTCCTCAAGGGCGCCGATTTGTTGTATCACGCCGTTGTCGAAGCGACGTGACGAACCGATTTCGTCCCGGTATGGTGAGGGCGATCCGCACACCTAAGATGCGGACGATGGGGGAGCGTGGATACACGCCGTAAGGAGATCGGCCGAAGGCTCAAGGCCTATCGCCGGGGCAGCGGCCTGAAAGCCGAGGAAATTGCCCATCGGCTGAATATCTCCCGTTCTGCACTCTATCGTATGGAGGCGGGCGAGATCGTCAAAATCGAGACGCTGGATGCGCTGGCGCAGGTGCTCAACACGTCGCTGGCCTCGCTGCTCGGTGTTGGCGTCGAATATTATTCGAAGGCGGGCGCCTATTTCGAGCGCATGCGACAGCTGGAAGCCGGCGCCGATCAGATCATCGCCCGCTTCATGCCGATTTCGTTCCTGCTGACGACCGCAGAATATAGCACGCGTCTGCGCCAGATGCTGATCGAGGCCCTGCCGCCCGACGAACTCGAGCCCCAAGCTTTCGCCGAAATCGAGACGATCATGGCGATCCTCGGCACACGCAAATCGGCGCACAAGCCGCGTGTCGTAGCCTTGATGTCGGTGCCTGAGGTTGAACGCTTTCTCCAACTCGGCGTTATTGGGCGGTTCGGGCTGCCCCCCGAGGAATGGTCGCGCCGACGCGCCGCGGCGCGGCACGAGATCGAAAACATCTCGCGCTTTCTGACCGATCCGCAGCCGGGGATCGAAGTTGGCCTGGTTGACGAGATGCTGCCCAACATGGCGTTCCAGCTGTTTCAATCGAAGAAGGAACCGGTGCTCGCTGTCAGTCCATTCCGGATCAGCGAAATGCCGAACATCCGGCACGGCGTGGCCACGGTCACCGCAGCTCCGGAGGCCGTCGCGCTTTACGAAAAGCTTGCCGCCGACCTGTGGGGCCGCGCGCTCAAAGGGCCGCGTGCGGCGACGCGGCTGGCCGAGGTCATGGCCCGATCCGCTGGCGGCGGGACGACTGAAATGCGCTTGACTCGCGCACCGTCGCGCCGCAGAAAGTCGCGCCATTAGCCGGACGGATCGAAGCTCATGAATTTCGGCGCCACGTTTCCCGATCGCGAACTCATTCAGCAGGTCACGTCGCGGATTCTGCTCGAGGTCGGAGCGGTCAACTTCAACTCGGCAACACCGTTCATCTTCACATCGGGGTGGGCGAGTCCGGTTTACATCGATTGTCGCCGCCTGATCTTCTATCCTCGCGTTCGCGAAACCCTGTGCGAATTCGCCACGTCGACGATTCTGCGCGAGGTTGGCTTCGAGGCGATCGACGTGATCGCCGGCGGCGAAACCGCTGGCATCCCATTTGCCGCCTGGATCGCGGACCGGCTGATGCTTCCCATGCAATATGTGCGCAAGAAGCCCAAGGGCTTCGGCCGCAACGCTCAGATCGAGGGCGACATCCGCGAAAATGCGCGCACGCTGCTGGTCGAGGATTTGACGACCGACGGTCGGAGCAAAGTCAATTTCTGCAAGGCGCTGCGCCAGGCCGGAGCGATTGTCGAGCACACATTCGTCATTTTCCACTACGGCATCTTCCCGCAGAGCGAGCAGCTGATGACCGAGATCGGCGTCAAGCTCCATTCGCTTGCCAACTGGTGGGACGTGCTCAAGGTCGCGAAGGCCGAGGGCCGGTTCGATGCGCCGACCATGCGCGAAGTGGAGAAGTTTCTGAATGACCCGGTGGGATGGTCGGCCGCGCATGGCGGCGCGTCGGAGCTGCCTTCAGCGTAGCGCTTCTTTAACCATAAATCCGTCGCCCTCACGCGAAATTAAGGAAATCGCCGTTCAATGCCACTGGCCCGGCGTTCTGCCGGAAAGTGGGGCGATTTCGCATGCGTATTTCCGTATTTGGCATGGGCTATGTCGGGACGGTCTCTGCGGCCTGTTTTGCCGAGCTCGGTCACGACGTCATTGGCGTCGACGTCAATCCCGCCAAGGTCGACATGATCAACCGCGGTCTTTCGCCTGTGGTCGAGGAAGAGCTCGACGAGGCCGTCGCCGCGGCTGTCAAGGCACGCAGATTGCGCGCGATCGCCGACACCGAGGTGGCCGTCCTGCAGAGCGACGTGTCGCTGATTTCAGTCGGCACGCCGATGAGCCGTACTGGGGCCCCGATGCTCGACGCGCTCGACGCCGTCGTCGATGGCATCGGTTCCGCGCTGCGGCACAAGAATGGTGGCCATGCGGTCGTACTACGTTCAACGGTGCCACCCGGTACCACGGAAGGCCGCATGCTGCCGATGTTGGCGGCGAAATCCGGCCGTGACGGTGACAATGGCATTGCCGTCGCCTTCAATCCCGAATTCTTGCGTGAAGGCTGTTCCGTCCGCGATTTCCGCAATCCGCCCTTCACCATTGCCGGCGCCTCGAACCCGGCGGGTTACGAAACGGTCGAGGCCCTCTACCAAGGCATCGAAGCGCCGTTCATCCGTACCACGACTGGTGTCGCTGAATCGGTGAAGTGCCTGTCGAATGCCTTCCACGCTGTCAAGATCGCCTTCGCCAACGAAGCAGGCGTTCTACTCAAAAGTCTTGGCGTCGATGCGCAGGAGGCGATGAAAGTGTTCTGCGCCGATCACCAACTCAACATCTCGCCGGCCTATCTTCGGCCCGGATTTGCCTTCGGCGGATCGTGCCTCCCTAAGGATGTCTCGGCGCTAGTCGCGCTGGCCAAAGCCGGCGATATCACGCTGCCGTTCCTGTCCAGCGTCATGCCGGCGAACGACGCACATATCGATCGCGCGCTCCATGCTATTCTCGACGAGGGCCGCCGCAAGGTCGCGCTCTTGGGTCTCGCCTTCAAGCCTGGTACCGACGATTTGCGCCATTCGCCGTTCGTCTATCTGGCCGAGCGGCTGATCGGCAAAGGCTATGACCTGGCGATCTTCGACCGCAACGTCAACGCCAGCAAGCTGCTCGGCAAGAATCGAGAATTCATCGAACGCGAGATTCCACACTTCGACCGGCTGCTGGTCGATGATTTGCACCGCGCACTCGACGATGCGGGCACGATCGTCATCGGTCACGCAAGCCGTGAGGATATTGTCCTGCTCGAAGCCAAACATGACGGTCGGCCGATCCTCGATCTCCAGGGCATGCCGGCCTTGGCGCAGTTGTCGGGCGTACGCTACCGCTCACTTTGCTG
>JBAVMB010000364.1:0-8392 GCA_049689615.1 Allostellaceae bacterium | reverse complement strand
TCCGCCGGCGATTGCACGCTCGCAAGCCGCAAGGCGCTCGCCGGTGACGGCAAACGGAATGATCTTCACCGTCGCGACCATCTGCTTCGGCGTCACCACCGTATCGGGCTGGAGCGTCGCCAGCGTGATCGCTTCGTCGATTGCGTTGAGTTGGTCCACGGCGGCACGATCGATGCGGCAAAGTCCGGCGGCTTCGGCAAACAGGTTGGCGCGGCCGGTGAAGGCCGGCGCGGCGACGACGCCATTGCCCGCAAGCAGGCCCGCGATGCGGTTGGCGGCCTCGTCTTCGCCGATGTCGGCCGGCTCGAGCCGCGCAGCGACGATGCTGGCCAAGCCCGCGGCGCGCAGCGCGGCGACGTCATCCGCCATTAACACCCGGCCTTTGCGAAAGACGCGGCCGCCGAGCTTGAGATTATGCGCCAGAATCGCGCCAGCGGCTTGGTCGAGCGGCGTGTCGCCGAATTTCATCTCAGGCCGCTTGCCGGCTCTTCAGCCGGTCGGCGCGCAGCGTTGCCGTGATCTGTGCCAGGATCGACACCGCGATCTCGGCCGGCGACACCGCGCCGATATCGAGGCCGACCGGCCCGTGAATACGCGCAAAGTCGGTGTCCTTGAAACCGGCGTCGGCCAGGCGCTTGAGCCGCGCCGCATGGGTTTTCTTCGAGCCGAGCGCGCCGACATAGAACGCCGACGATTTGAGCGCCGCGACCAACGCCGGATCGTCAACCTTGGGATCGTGGGTGAGGGTGACGATGGCAGTGCGCCGGTCCGGCTTGAGCCGCGCCATCGCTTCGTCCGGCCATTCGGTCGACAGCTCGACGCCGGGAAAGCGCTCGCTGCTGGCAAATGCGCTGCGCGGATCGATCACCGCCACGGCATAGCCGGCCATCGCCGCCATGCGGGCCAGCGGTTGGGCGATGTGCACCGCGCCGACGACGACCAGCCGTAACGGCGGGTTGAAGACTTCAATGAAGAACCGGCCCTCGGGCGAATCGACCAGCGCGCTGCGATCGTCGGCCAGTGCCTGCCGAACCGCAGCCATCAGCGACTCAGAAGGCTTCAAGGTTCCTTTAAAATCATAGTCTTGTAACAATCCTTGAAGCCCAGACTTGAGATCGGTTACGAGCGCCGCCGGCTGTCCAGCAGCCGCCGACTCGACCGCGCGCTTGAGCAGTTCCAGCTTCATTCGACGCGCTCGACAAAGACCTGGATCTTGCCGCCGCAAGCCAGCCCGACTTCCCAGGCCTGTTCGTTGGTGACGCCGAAATCCAGGAGTCGCGGCTTGCCGTCCTTGATCGCCGCGAGTCCTTCCTCGATCACCGCGCCTTCGACGCAGCCGCCGGAGACGGACCCGACAAAGGCGCCGCTGTCGTCGACGGCCAGCTTGGCGCCGACCGGCCGCGGCGACGAGCCCCAGGTCGAGACCACGGTGGCCAGCGCCACGCCTTTACCCTGGCCGTGCCACTTTGCCGCTTGTTCGAGGATGTCGCCGTTGTCGCCGGTATTTGCCGTCATGTTCAGCCCGCCTTTCGCATCTCCGGCCATGCCGCCGCCGCGCTCAGCCGCCGCGGTCCGTTTTCGGCCAGTGCTGCAACGACTGCCTTCAGGCTTTCGAGATTATGCACCGGCCGGAACTCGTCGACATGCGGCAGGATCGCCTTCATGCCGAGGGATTTGGGTGCGAAGCCGGCGTAACGCAACAGCGGATTGAGCCAGATCAGCCGGCTGCACGATTTGTGCAGCCGTTCCATTTCGGCCGCCAAGCCGACGCCGGCGTCGCGGTCGAGCCCGTCGGAGATGAACAGCACCACAGCGCCCTGGCCAAGCACGCGGCGGGACCAGTGGCGGTTGAACTCGACGAGACACTGGCCGATGCGCGTGCCGCCCGACCAGTCCTCGACTGCCGCCGCGACCTTGTCGAGCGCTTCGTCCACGTCGCGCGTGCGCAGCGGCCGCGTGATGTTGGTGAGGCGCGTGCCGAACAGGAAAGCGTGCACGCGATCGCGGTCGTTGATCACGGCGTGCAGAAAATGCAGGAAGATGCGCGTATAGCGGCTCATCGAACCCGAGATATCGCAAAGGACCACAAGCGGCGGCGGCCGCGTCGCACGATGCTTTCGCTTCAACGCGATGAGGCCGCCGGCGCGTAGCTGGGCACGCAAGGTTGCGCGCATGTCGATGCGGGCGCCGCGTGGATCGGCGGCGAAGCGCCGCGTTGGCCGTTCGGCCAGCACGAGCGCGAGCTTCCTAACAGCGTCGCGCGCCGCGTTCATCTCGGCGGTGGACATTTTCTCGAAATCCATCGTCTGCAGCACTTCGCGCGCCGAGAACGTCATCGCCGCATCGATCTCGACCTTGTTGTCGGGCGGCCGTTCGGTGCCGTCGGCGTGGCCGGCGCGCAGCGCTTCGGCGAGGCGGCGGCTTATTTCCTCGCCATCCTGGCTCGGCACCTGCAACTCGGGCAGCAGCAGTCCCATCATGCGCTCGAGCAGCTTGGGATTGCGCCAGAAGACGTGGAACGCCTGGTCGAAGATCAGACGCTGGTCCCGCCGGTTGACGAACACCGCGTGCAGCGCCCAATAAAAATCTTCGCGGCTTTCAAGGCCGACGGCGCGCACCGCGTCGACCGCCTGCAAGACGCGGCCGGGACCGACCGGCAAGCCCGCGGCGCGCAGCGCGCGCGCGAAATACATGATATTGGCGACCAGATTGCCGCCGTTGGCGGCGGGAACCGCGCCGTCCATCATTGCGCCGCGGCGAGCTCGGCCTTCACTTGCGCCAGCAGGCGCTCGGCCGCGCTGCCCTGAATCTTGGCGATGTCGTCCTGGTATTTCAGCAGCACGCCAAGCGTGTCGTTGATCGCTTCAGGTGTTAATGCAAGCACGTCAAGTTGCGACAGCGCGTGCGCCCAGTCGATGGTTTCGGCGATGCCCGGCAGCTTGAACAGGTCGCTGGTCGCGCGCAGCTTCTGCACGAAGGCGACGACCTGGCGCGATAGCTCGGCCGGCGCGTTCGGCGCCTTGAGGCGCAGGATTTCGAGTTCGCGCGCCGCGTCGGGATAGTCGATCCAGTGATAGAAGCAGCGGCGCTTCAACGCGTCGTGGATCTCGCGCGTGCGATTGGAGGTGATTACCACGATCGGCGGCGTGGCGGCTTTGATCGTTCCAAGTTCGGGGATCGACACCTGGTAGTCCGACAGCACTTCGAGCAGGAAGGCTTCGAACGGCTCGTCGGTGCGGTCGAGCTCGTCGATCAGCAGCACCGGCGGTCCCGCCAGGTTGGGCTCGAGCGCCTGCAGGAGTGGCCGCTTGACCAGGAATTTGTCGGAGAAGATTTCCTCCTCGACCGTGTCCTTGCTTTCCTGGCCGGTCTCGGCGAGGCGGATTTCGATCATCTGCCGCGGATAGTTCCACTCATAGACCGCGCTGGCGACGTCGAGGCCCTCGTAGCATTGCAGCCGGATCAGTTTGCGGCCTAGCCCTTCGGCCAGCACCTTCGCCACCTCGGTCTTGCCGGTGCCGGCCTCGCCTTCGAGGAACAGCGGCCGCTTGAGCGACAGCGACAGGTACACCGCGGTCGCCAGGCTGCGGTCGGCGACGTAACGGCCCTTGGCGAGCAGTGCCAGCGCATCGGCAACCGAATCGGGCAGGGAAGCCATCGAAGTCACGTCCACGAAATGGGCACGAAGCGCTCATTTTTAAAGGAAATTGGCCGGCGGGTCCAACCCGCGGGGCCGGCGGCATTCCTGCCATGCATCAGGGGGTGAAGCGCTTGGCGGCGTAATTGGCCATCTCGCTGGCGGTGTGGCTCTCGCCCATGACGACGCGGCCGACGCCGTGATGCTTGAGCCAATCGGCTTCGTCGCGGCTGTGGGTGCGGGCGACGACGTCGAGCTTGGGATTGACCGAATGTGCGGCGGCGAGAATGCGGCGCACCGCGCTCTTTTCGGGAATGGCGATCACCAGCAGCCGCGCGCGATCCGGCCCGGCGGCTTCGAACACTTCCGGCCAGGCGGCGTCGCCGTAAATCACCGGCACGCCTTCCTGGCGCAGTTGTTCGGCGAAGCGCAGATTCTGCTCGATCACGATATAGGGCACGCCCTGTTCGCGCAGCGACGCGGCGATCACGCTGCCGACGCGGCCGTGGCCGATGATGATGGCGTGACCTTTAAGTTGCGGCAGCGTATGGCGGCGTTTGATCTCGTGCCGGCCGGCGTGCCACTTGCGCAGGAAGCCGACTTTTTCGAGCGGCGCTGCCAGCGATGCGGCAACACGCAGCATCAGCGGCTGCAGCAGGATCGAGATCAGTGCCGCGGCCAGCACCAGGCTCCGGCCGTCACCGGGCAACAGGCCGCTGCTCGCCGCGGTGCCGCTGAGGATGAACGAGAACTCGCCGATCTGCGCCAGCAGCGCGGCAACCTCGAGCGCGCTGCGCGGCGCCGCGCTCATGACGAACAGCACGACCAGCGTGACCAGCGCATTGCCGACAATCACCATCGCGGTCACCGCCGCCACTTGCAGCGGTGCGCGTACCAGCACGCCGGGATCGAACAGCATGCCGACCGAGACGAAAAACAGCACGGTGAAGATCTGCTGCACCGGCACGGATTCGCCGGCGGCCTGATGGCTGACGTCGGACTCGGCGATGATGATGCCCGCGAAGAATGCGCCCAATGCCGGCGACACGCCGACCAGCGCGGCGGCGAGATAGGCGATGCCAAGTGCGGAAACGATCACCGCCAGGCGGAACAGCTCGCGCGAGCCGTCGCGCGCGGTCAGCGTCAGGATCCAAGGAATGAGGCGCCGGCCGAGCGGCAGCATGATGGCAGCGAAGATCGCCGCCTCGATCACCTTGATGGCGCCGACGGTGAGGGGCGCTCCCGCGAAGACGAACCGCGAGGGCGTCCCGCCCGGCAGCACGACCAGCACCAGCACGACGACCAAGTCCTGCATGACGAGCCAGCCGAGCGCGATGCGTCCCGCTTCGCTCATCAGCCGGCCGCGTTCTTCGAGCGCGCGCGTCGCCACGACGGTGCTGGCCACGGCGAGGCACATCGCCAGCGCTGCCGCCGGCTCGGTGCCAAAGCCGATCAGCCGCGCGACGCCGAAGCCGAGCGCGAAGGACAGCGCGATTTGCAGCAGCGCACCAGGCACGGCGATACGCCACACCGCGCGCAGGTCGCCGAGCGAGAAATGCAGCCCGACGCCGAACAGCAGCAGCACGACGCCGATCTGCGCCAATTCCTCGACCGCGTGCGGATCGGCAACCAGGCCGGGCGTCGACGGCCCGACCACGACGCCGGCCAGCAGATAGCCAACGATCGGCGGCAGGCGCAGCGCCCGCGCGCCGATGCCGCCGACATAGGCGACTGCAAGGCCGACCAGCAGGGTAACGATAAGCGACGGCGCGCCTTCCATGCGAAAGAGAATGCATGGCCGCGCGCGCGGTGACTAGCGCGGCGGCTTGACCTTCGCGAATCGGCTATGCCTGAGCGTCGAGTAGCGCGAGCAGCCCTTTGAGCAAATCGGTCGGCCGCGGCGGGCAGCCGCGAATGTGAAGGTCGATCGGCACCGCCGCGCCGATGCCACCGGCAACGCAGGCCGCGCTGCCGGCGAACAGACCACCGTCGATGGTGCAGTCGCCAACCGCAACCACCCATTTCGGATTGGGCGTGGCGCGATAGGTGCGTTCAAGCGCCACGCGCATGTTGCGCGTCAACGGTCCGGTGACCAGCAGTACGTCGGCGTGGCGCGGCGAGGCGACGAAACGCAGGCCAAAGCGCTCGATGTCATAAAAGGCGTTGTTGAGGGCGTGGATTTCGAGCTCGCAGCCGTTGCACGAGCCGGCGTCGACAGCGCGGATCGACAGGCTGCGGCCGAGCCGCCGCCGTGCCGCACGCTCGACCGCCTGCGCCAGCTCGGCTGTCGCCGCGTCGTCCGCCACTGGTGCGGCTTCGGTCAGCGGCGCGTGAATCATGCCTTGGAAGAGGTGCTTGCGCATCGCCGCCTCAGAGATCGTGACCGGAGTACGAACAGTTGAACGACTTGTTGCACAGAGGAAAGTCGGCAACGATGTTGCCCTCGATCGCGGCTTCGAGCAGCGGCCACTGGAACCAGGATGGATCGCGCAGATGACAGCGCGCGATCGTGCCATCGGCGGCAAGCCGCAACCAGACCAGCACGTCACCGCGAAAACCTTCGACCAGCGCGAGGCCTTCGCCGCCGGCCACGGGTTCCGGCAGATCGACGCGTGTCGCCCCCGTTGGCAAATTGTCGAGAATCTGCTCGACCAGATCGAGGCTCTGCTCGACCTCGCGGATGCGGATCCAGACGCGTGCGTTGACGTCACCGTCGCTGCGTTTCGGCACGGCGAAGCGTAGACGCCCGTAAGGCGGATATGCGAAATCGCGGCGCGCGTCGAAATCGCGGTCCGAGGCGCGGCCGACATAGCCACCAGCGCCATATTGCCGCGCCAGCTCGGGTTTCAGATAGCCGGCGCCGACGGTGCGGTCCTGCAGCGATGCGGTGTCATCATAGAGCTTGATCAACGGCGGGAAGCGCCGTCGTGCTTCGACTGCGAGTAGATTGATCGCGGCGCGGCCGCGATCGTCGAGATCGTGCGTGACGCCACCGGGTACGACGCAATCGCGCATCAGCCGATGACCGAAGGCGGCGTCGGTGGTGCGCAGCACACGCTCGCGCAGCACGCCTGTATGCGCGTGCATCAGCGCAAACGAAGCGTCGTTGCAGATCGCGCCGATGTCGCCGAAATGATTCGCCAGGCGCTCGAGTTCGGCCATCAACGCGCGCAGCCAGATCGCGCGTGGGGGTGCTTCAACATCGAGAGCTGCCTCCGCGGCGCGGGCAAAGGCGATCGCATAAGCGACGGTGCTGTCACCCGAGGTTCGGCTGGCAAGCTGGGCGCCGCGCTCGAGCGTCGCACCCCCCATCAAGCCTTCGATGCCCTTGTGCACGTAACCCAGCCGTTCTTCGAGACGCACCACCGTCTCACCGCCGGCGTGGAAGCGGAAATTGCCGGGCTCGATGATGCCGGCGTGGATCGGGCCGACGACAATGCGATGGAGGCCTTCGCCTTCAGCCGAACGGAAGTCATAAGGCGCACGCGCTTCGGGCCGCGAATGCTCCCAATTGCCGTGATCGAGCCAGGGCCGCGTGTCGCTCGCGCCCTCTGCGACAAGGCCGTAAAGGTCGCGCATCGCGCGCTCGAGGCGGATCGCCGGTGGGTGCTTGACGCCGACCGAGGGAAAGCGCCCGTCCGGACAGGCGAGGCTCAGCACCGCCACCTCGCCGGTCTCGGCGTCGCGCAGTGCCATATGCGCGGCGCCGCGCTCGCCCCACAGGCCAAGGAGGGTCGCGCGCTCGTCGGCGAGCACATGGATTGCCTGCGTCCACGCGGCGGCATCAATTACGACACGCGGCACCGGCCGGTGCGCTGGCACGCGCTTTCCCTTGGCGAGGATCTCGCTCAGCGCGGTCATGGTTCGCTATCCGAGCAGCTGCGAGACATGCTGGAACCAGGCGACCAGTTGCGGCGGCAGATAGAATCCGGCCGCGAAAACCAGTGCGAGGTGGGCGAAGAGCGGGCCGTAGGACGCCTTGACCGGCTGGCTCTGGCCCCGTGGCTCGCCGAATGCGAGACCGTTCAGGCGCAGGAATAGCGCGCCGAGAGCGATAAGCAATCCGAGTACCAGCAGGATTGCCAGCAGTGGCGCGCGCGCGAAGGTCGAGCTCACCATCAGGAACTCGCTCATGAAGATGCCAAGCGGCGGCAGCCCGGCAATGGCGACGACGCCGGCGACCAGACTCCAGCCGAGCCACGGATGAGTCTCGGTCAAGCCGCCGATATCGGCGATGCGCTGCGTGCCCTTGGCCTGGGCGACATGGCCGACGGCGAAGAAGATGCCGGACTTTGTCAGACTGTGCATCGTCATGTGCAGCAGGCCGGCGAAATTCGCCAGCGGCCCGCCCATGCCGAAGGCGAAAGTGATGATGCCCATGTGCTCGATCGACGAATAGGCGAACAGCCGCTTGATGTCGCGCCGTCGATAGAGCATGAACGCGCCGAAAATCAGCGAGACGAGGCCCATCGTCACCATCAACGGTCCAGGCGCCACCGCCGCTACATTCGCCGCCATCAGCATTTTGAAACGCAGCACCGCATAAAGCGCGACGTTGAGCAGCAGGCCCGACAGCACCGCTGAAATCGGTGTCGGACCTTCGGCGTGGGCGTCGGGCAGCCAGGCGTGCAGGGGGGCGAGCCCCACTTTGGTGCCGTAGCCGAGCAAGAGGAAAACGAAAGCGAGATTGAGCAGGGCCGGATCGAATTCGGCGGCGCGCACAACCAGGCTGGTCCAGACCATGGCATCGGCGCC
>JBAVMB010000363.1:0-4074 GCA_049689615.1 Allostellaceae bacterium | reverse complement strand
CGTTTGGCGATCGCGCTGGCCTGTATGGGCATCATGGCAGGCGCCACCGCCACCAACGCCTGGCTGATGCAGCCGATGCTCGACCGCGTCTTCGTCGCGCACGACGCCAAGCTGCTGTTCGTGATTCCGGCGGCGGTGGTCGTGCTTGCCTTCCTCAAGGGCTTCGCCAATTACGGCCAGACCGTGCTGATGACGAATGTCGGCCAGCGCGTCGTCGGCGACGTCCAGGCAGCGCTGTTCGCGCGCATCATGCGCACCGATCTTGCTTTCTTCCACGCCAACCCGACCGGCACGCTGATTTCGCGCTTCACCACCGACGCCGTCATGTTGCGCGCGGCAGCGACTGACATTCTTGCCAACATCGGCAAGAACGCCGTGACTGCCGCGTTCCTCGGCGCGCTTATGTTCTATCAGGATTGGCGTTTGGCATTGGTCGCGGCCGTGGTGTTTCCAGTCGCCTTCCGGCCATTGATCAGCATCGGGCGGCGCATGCGCCGCGTATCGGCCAACACCCAGGCCGAGGTCGGCCTGTTCATGACGTTGCTCAACCAGACGTTCCAGGGCGCGCGACACGTCAAGGCCTACGGCATGGAAGCGTACGAGATTTCGCGCGTCCGCCAGATGATCCGCAACATCGTCAAGCTGGTGAACCGCGCAGCGCGCATTCGTGCCATCGCTTCGCCGCTGATGGAGACGCTCGGCGGCATCGCCGTGGCGCTGGTCATTCTCTATGGCGGCCACCAGGTGCTGATCGGCGCGCGCACGCCCGGCACGTTCTTCTCGTTCATCACCGCGCTGCTGCTCGCCTATCAGCCGCTCAAGACGTTGGCCGGCATCAATGCCAGCCTTCAGGAAGGCATGGCGGCCGCGCAACGTATTTTTGACATCCTGGATTCCGAGCCCGCGATACAGGATGCGCCGAATGCGCAACCGCTGGCGATCAAGGGCGGCGAAATCCGCTTCCGCGACGTGCAGTTCAGCTACGCAAACGGCGCCAATGCGCTGCGCGGCATTTCGCTGACCGTGCCGGCGGGCAAGCGGGTCGCGCTGGTCGGCTCATCGGGCGCAGGCAAATCGACGATCTTGAATCTGGTTCCGCGCTTCTACGACACGACGTCCGGCAACATCACCATAGACGGCGAGCCGCTGCGCGACATCACGTTGACGAGCCTGCGCGGCGCGATCGCGCTGGTCAGCCAGGAGATCACGCTGTTCGACGACACCATCAAAGCCAATATCGCGTATGGCCGCTTGGGCGCCGCCGACACCGAGATTGTTGCCGCCGCCAAGGCTGCCGCAGCCGACGAGTTCATCCGCCGGCTGCCGCAGGGATACGACACCATGGTCGGCGAGCATGGCGTCAAGCTGTCGGGCGGCCAGCGCCAACGCATCGCCATCGCCCGCGCGATGCTAAAAGATGCGCCGATCCTCTTGCTGGATGAGGCCACGTCGTCCCTCGACACCGAATCCGAGCGTCACGTCCAAGCGGCGCTCGATGCGCTGATGCAGGGCCGCACCACGGTGGTGATCGCGCACCGCCTGTCGACGGTGACCGGTGCCGACCTGATCTATGTGATCGACGGCGGCCGGGTCGTCGAGCACGGCACGCATGCCGAGCTGTTGCGCCAGCAGGGCGTCTACGCGCGCCTCTACGCGCTGCAATTCGCCGGTCAGGCGGCGGACGCGCCCTCGCCGCGCGCGATCCGGGCGTCCTAGCGCATGGACTGGGCGAAGCGTGTCCTGCGCCGGGACGGTGTGCGGCGCTTCCTATGCTGGCTGGTTTCGCTTTATATCCGGTTGGTGCATGCGACCGGCGCGTGGACAATCGAGGGCGGCTCGATTCCGGCAGCGCTGCATACCACCAACCGGCCGTTCATTCTGGCCTTCTGGCACGGCCGGCTGTTGATGATGCCGTGCGCCTGGCAGCGGCAGGTGCCGATCCACATGCTGATTTCCGGTCACCGTGACGGACGCATCATCGCCGACGCGGTGCACCACTTCGGTATTGATTCAATCGCCGGCTCGACCACCGCCGGCGGCTCGGCCGCGCTGCGCAACATGGTGCGCTTCTTGAAGGCCGGCGAATGCGTCGGCATCACGCCCGACGGACCCGACGGCCCGGCGATGCACGCTTCGTCCGGTATCGTCGCAGTGGCGCGCCTGGCCGGCGTCAGTGTCGTGCCGCTGGCCTATGCGACAAGCCGGCGGCGCATTCTCAACACCTGGGACCGCTTTCATCTGCCGCTGCCGTTTTCGCACGGCGCGTTCATCTGGGACGAGCCGATCGAGGTGCCTGCCGAGCTCGACGACGCCGGCGTCGAGCGCTACCGCGCACACATCGAACAGCGTCTCAACGCAATCACCGCAGAGGCCGACCGCCGCGTCGGCCGCGAGCGCGTCGCGCCCGGCACCCAATCGCGTCAGGCGTTGCGCCAGATGCAGCGCCAGAACGGTCACGGATGAGCCGGCTGCTCTCGCTCTATCGCGGCGGCACCTCGGCGCTCGGACCGCTGATCGCGCTTTATCTCGCGCGGCGCATGTCGCGCGGCAAGGAGGACCCCGAGCACTTTGCCGAGCGTCAGGGCATCGCGTCGCGGCCGCGGCCGGCCGGACCGCTGGTCTGGGTCCACGCCGCCAGCATCGGCGAGGCGATGTCGATGCTGTCGCTGATCGACCGGTTGCTGGTCGAGCGTCCCCACCTGTCAGTCCTCGTGACCACCGGCACGGTGACCTCGGCGCGGCTGCTCGCCAACCGCCTCCCGGGTGATCGCGCCTGGCACCAATACGTTCCGGTTGACCGCTGCGCCTATGTTCGCCGCTTTCTCGAGCATTGGCGGCCGGATTTGGCGCTGTGGGTCGAATCCGAGCTGTGGCCCAACCTGATCGCCGAAACCAACCGCTTCGGCGTGCCGCTGCTGCTCCTCAACGGCCGCATGTCGGCGAAGTCATTCCGCGGCTGGCAGCGTTTGCCGGGTATGATCACGCCATTGCTGGCGAGCTTCGATCTTTGCCTGGCGCAGGACGACGCCCAGGCGGCGCGGCTGAAGCAGCTGGGTGCCGCCGGCGCGACCTCAGTCGGCAATCTCAAGGCTGCGGCGGCGCCGCTGCCGGTTGACCAGGGTGAACTCGCACGCCTGGCCGCGGCGCTCGCCGGCCGCACGATCTGGCTGGCGGCCTCGACCCATCCCGGCGAAGAAGAGGCGGCGGCGTTGGTCCATCGCCGGCTGCGCGCGACACATCCCAACCTGCTGACCATCATCGCGCCGCGCCATCCGGCGCGCAGCGCCGAGATCGCCCAGTTGCTTGAGGGTCAGGGCTTGCGGGTGGTTCGCCGCTCGCGCGACGAGCGGATTGACCGCAGCGCCGACGTCTATCTCGCCGATACGCTCGGCGAGCTCGGTCTCTTCTATCGTCTCGCCGGCATTGCTTTTATTGGCGGCTCGCTCGCACCCAAGGGCGGTCACAATCCGATCGAAGCCGCACTGCTCGACTGCGCCATCCTGCATGGTCCCGACATGAGCAACACGGCCGGCGCGGCCGAGGCGCTCGCCGCTGCCGGCGCCTCGATCGAAGTGCATGATGGCGAGGCGCTCGCCGAAGCGGTCGGCCGATTAATCGACGATCCGGTCGAGCGTGCCGCGCGCGCCGCCGCCGCCGCCGGCATCGCCGCCGACAACCGGGCCGTGCTCGACGCCGTGATGAAGCGTATCGCGCCCTGGCTCGACCGGCTATCGCCTCATGCCGCCAAGCGCGCCTGAATTCTGGGCGCGGCGCGGCGCGCTGTCGCTGCTGCTGGCACCGCTCGGTTGCCTCTACGACGCGGCCGGGGTTGCGCGGCGCACCTTGGTCCACGCCTACCGCGCGCCAGTGCCGGTGATCTGCATCGGCAATCTGGTGGCCGGTGGCGCCGGCAAGACGCCAATCGTCGCCGACCTGGCGCGCCGCCTTACCGTGCGCGGCGTTGCGGTCCACATCCTGAGCCGAGGTTACGGCGGCACTTTGGCCGGCCCGGTGAAAGTCGATTCCGAACGCCACGATGCGGCGGCGGTCGGCGACGAGCCGTCGATGCTGGCG
>JBAVMB010000362.1:0-2049 GCA_049689615.1 Allostellaceae bacterium | reverse complement strand
GCCGTGCATCGCCGCCACCACCGGCTTGGCGCAACCGTCGAGCTGCGTCGCGATGTCGACCGTCAGCGGCGGCGAGCGCGGCTTGCCGAGCTCGTTGATGTCGGCACCGGCGACGAAGGTGCGGCCGGCGCAGGCGATTACCACGGCCTTGATCGCGTCGTCCGCCATCGCCTCGTCAAGGCGCGATGCCAGCGCCGCGCGCACTGCATGGCTCAGCGCGTTGACCGGGGGATTGTCGATCTCGATGACGGCGATCTCGCCCGCCCGCTCGAGCCGTACTTCCGCCATCTCTTAATCCCCAATTGCTCCCCGGACCGGAGCCTTGGGCGGGCCGCGGCGGCCTGTCAAGCATGCCCGACTCGCGCGCCGGTCAGGTCTGCGCCGGCCGCCGTTTCAACCCGGATTGGCAATGCTATATCGTTGGCCATGGCTGCCGATCCGCCATCCGACGACAAACGCTGCACGCACAAGCTGACGCGCGAGTCCGTGCTGAGCGGCGAAATGCGTCGGCTGATCGAGCAGCGCGATCCGTCGGTGCGGGTCATTCCCGACGAAGAGCATTGTGCGGCGGTCGCCTCAATCCTGGATCGCCGTCCCGACGGTGGCGGCGACGTCTGGCTGTTCGCCTACGGCTCGCTGATCTGGAATCCAATGATCCATTTCGTCGACCAGCGGGTCGCGACGGTGCACGGCTTTCACCGTCGCTTCTGCTTGTGGACGCATCTCGGCCGCGGCAGCGCTGAGCGGCCGGGATTGATCCTCGGTCTTGATCGCGGTGGCACTTGCCGCGGCCTTGCCTATCGCATCGAGGCGTCGAAAGCGCCGGCCGAGCTCGAGCTGTTGTGGCGGCGCGAGATGATCACCGGCTCCTATTGTCCGCGCTGGTTGCGCATCGCCACCTCCGAAGGCGGCCCCGGTTGGGCCATCGCCTTCCTTATCAACCGGTCGCATCCGCGTTACGCCGGTCAGGTGCCCGAGGAACGTATCGTCGAGTCGATCGCCCTGGCGCACGGCGCGCTCGGCCCTTGCGCCGCCTATCTCTTCGACACCGCCCACCATCTCCAAGCCCTTGGCATCCGCGATACGCGGCTCTTCCGCCTCCGCGACCGCGTCGCCCAAGTGCTTGAATGCCAAAAGAAAAGCCCGGAATAAGCTTTACGCGGGCATCGCCGCCGCTTTATCAATAAAATGGCGGCGCGGATAACGGGCAAACCGGACAGGGAGCAAGCGGCGGATGACGGCGGCGCAGCAACGGCGCGTGACGATTCTCGGCTCGACCGGATCGGTCGGCTGCAACACCGTCGAGCTGGTGGAAGCGGATCGCGCGGCCTATGCCGTCGAGGCGCTGGTCGCGCGCAACAACGTCGCGCGGCTCGCCGATCAGGCCAAGCGTCTCCATGCCAAATTCGCCGTCGTCGCCGATGACCGTCACTACGGCGCGCTCAAAGACGCGCTCGCGGGCAGCGGCATCGAAGTCGGTGCCGGCGCAGCAGCGGTGGTCGAAGCGGCAGCGCGGCCGGTGGATTGGATGATGGCCGCGATCGTCGGCGCTGCCGGCTTGGCGCCGACACTCGAAGCGGTGCGTCGCGGCGCCATGGTCGCGCTCGCGAATAAAGAGGTGCTGGTTTGCGCCGGCGCGCTGGTGACCGCCGAGGCGAAGCGCCACGGCGCGCGCTTGCTGCCTGTCGACAGCGAGCACAATGCGATCTTCCAGGTTTTCGATTTCGACCACGCCAAGGCGATCGAGCGCATCGTGCTGACTGCCAGCGGCGGTCCGTTCCGCGAACGTGCGCGCGAGGCGATGCGCGACGTCACGCCGGAACAGGCGGTAGCGCATCCCAACTGGCGCATGGGCGCCAAGATCTCGGTCGATTCCGCGACCATGATGAACAAGGGCCTCGAGGTGATCGAGGCGCATCATCTCTTCGGCCTCAGCTCGCGTCAGATCGAGGTCGTGGTGCATCCGCAATCGGTGGTACACGGCTTGGTCTATTACAGCGACGGCTCGGTGCTGGCGCAGCTCGGCTCGCCCGACATGCGCACGCCGAT
>JBAVMB010000361.1:0-2270 GCA_049689615.1 Allostellaceae bacterium | reverse complement strand
CAGAAAGGCCTCGACACCGCACGCCATCTTTACGAAGCCGCCGGCTTCAAGCTGGTGCGCGAAGAGCCACACCACAGCTGGGGCCAGGACCATGTCGGCCAATATTGGGAATTGAAGCTAGCGGCAGACGGGCGGGTGCGGCGCGCCTAGCGGTTTTGGAACCGACGCATGATCGACAGCACGATGCTCAGCACGCCGAAGAAAAGAATGAGCGGATCGAGATAGCTCACAATCTTGGGCGGCAGGTGCGATCCGGCGCCGAGCTCGATCACGACCAGGATCACCATCGCCAAGGCCGAAAGCTTGAGCGGGTCCTTCCACCACGGAACCGCCGGCTTCAGCGCCGGACGTGCGGGCTCTGGCTGCGGCTCAACATCGGCCAGCGGCGCTTCGATCCGTCCAGATTTCCGGCGTCTTTTCGGCATGCGCGCACCATGCCAGATGAACGGCGCAGCGCCAAGCGAACTGCCACGCCATCACGCCGGGTCTTAAAAGGGAAACCGGCGCCGCGTTGGGGGCACGGCGCCGGCAAGAGGACGCATCGGGGGGCGTCCCAAACCCGTATCAGAGCTTCGAGGCGGCCTATTCTTCGGCTGCCGCGCCGCCTTCGGCGCCCGCCACCAGCATGGCGTCGGCAACCAAGCCGGCATTGGCGCGGATCGCGGTCTCGATCTTGTCGGCGATCTCGGGGTGGTCCTTGAGATACTGTTTGGCGTTCTCGCGGCCCTGGCCGATGCGCTCGCCATCGTAGGAGAACCACGAGCCGGACTTCTCGACGACACCGGCCTGCATGCCGAGGTCGATAAGCTCGCCGCGCTTGGAGACGCCCTCGCCGTACATGATGTCGAATTCGACCACCTTGAACGGCGGCGCCATCTTGTTCTTCACCACCTTGACGCGCGTCTGGTTGCCGATGACCTGCTCGCGCTCCTTGATCTGACCGATGCGGCGGATGTCGAGCCGCACCGAAGCGTAGAACTTGAGCGCGTTGCCGCCGGTCGTGGTTTCGGGATTGCCGAACATGACGCCGATCTTCATGCGAATCTGGTTGATGAAGATCACCATGCAGCGCGACTTCGAAATCGAGCCGGTGAGCTTTCGGAGCGCCTGGCTCATGAGGCGCGCATGGAGGCCCATGTGGCTTTCGCCCATTTCGCCTTCGAGTTCGGCGCGCGGCACCAGTGCCGCGACCGAATCCACCACCAGCACGTCGAGCGCGCCGGAGCGCACCAGCGTATCGGCGATCTCGAGCGCCTGCTCGCCGGCGTCGGGTTGCGAGATCAGGAGATCGTCGGTGTTGACGCCCAGCTTCTTGGCATAAGAGGGATCGAGCGCGTGCTCGGCGTCGATGAAGGCGCAGGCGCCGCCGGCTTTCTGCGCCTCGGCGATCACCTGGAGCGCGAGCGTCGTCTTGCCCGAGCTTTCCGGCCCGTAGATCTCGACGACGCGGCCGCGCGGCAGGCCGCCGATGCCAAGCGCAATATCGAGGCCGAGCGAACCGGTGGAAACCACCTCGATATCGCCCTGGGCCGCGACATGGGCGCCGAGCTTCATGATCGAGCCTTTGCCGAAGGCGCGCTCGATCTGGCCGAGCGCCGCGTCGAGCGCCTTCTGCCGGTCGGCGTCCTTGGATTCCTTGTTGTCGTCTTTCAAAAGGCGCAAATGCTGTGGCTGCTGCTGCGACATCCCCCGCTCCTCTTCCTAGGCCAAGCCTCGCCGGCCATCAATCACCGAACCGACAGGGATGTCATCGTACATGGTTTGTTCTTTGTTACAAGTTCTTTTTTCGTCCCAATTATGTCCTTGACATAGTAACACCCAAGCCCTAGATTTAGCTGCATAAACACCGGGAACGGATGCAGCCCTTGATTAACCTGACAAACCCGATCTTCACCGACAGTGACAAAGCGAGGGCGCACCTAGAGGCGATTCGGTGGCCGGAAGGCCCCATCTGCCCGCACTGTGGCACGATCAATCAGGCGACCCTTATGAAGGGCAAAACGACCCGGAAGGGCCTCTATCAGTGCAATGCCTGCCGTGAGCCGTTCTCAGTGACTATGGGGACGGTCATGGAGCGGTCGCATATCCCGCTGAATAAGTGGGTCGCGGGCTTTGAACTGATGGCGTCCAGCAAGAAAGGCGTTTCGGCGCACCAGCTCCACCGGATGCTGGCGATCACCTACAAGTCGGCTTGGTTCATGGCACACCGCATCCGCGAGGCTATGCGCGAACTCGATCCCCCGCCGCTCGGCGGCAAGGACAAGATCGTG
>JBAVMB010000360.1:0-1558 GCA_049689615.1 Allostellaceae bacterium | reverse complement strand
ATCCTGCATCCGGACACGCCGGAGATTGCCTATCGCGGCGGCGATCTCAGCGTCGAGGACGTGACGTTGGCGCGCATGGCCGCCGCCGTCGGCACGCCGTTCTACGCCTATTCCGCCGGCGCGATCGAACGGCAATACCGGAGCTTTGCCGCCGCCTTTGCCGGCCGCCCGGCGCGGCTGTGCTATTCGGTCAAGGCGAACTCGAACCTTTCGGTTATTGCAACACTGGCGGCGCTCGGCGCCGGCGCCGACGTCGTCTCGGAAGGCGAATTCCGCCGCGCGCTGGCGGCCGGGATTCCCGGAAACCGCATCGTCTTCTCGGGCGTCGGCAAGAGCGAGGCGGAGCTCGAATTCGCGGTGGCGCACGACGTCTATCAGATCAACGTCGAATCGCGCGGCGAGCTCGAAGCGCTGAGCACGGTCGCGCAACGCGCTGGACGCACCGTCGCGGTCGCGATCCGCGTCAATCCCGACGTCGACGCGCGCACGCACCACAAGATCGCCACCGGCAAGAAAGAGAACAAGTTCGGCATCGATCTGGCGCACGCGCCGGAAGTGTTCGCCGAAGCCGCGCTGCTGCGCGGCATCGCGCTCAAGGGTCTCGCCGTTCATATCGGTTCGCAGCTGACCGCGCTCGGACCGTTCGAGATCGCCTTTTCGCGCGTGGCGGAGCTTTACCGCGCGCTCGCCGGCCACGGCATCCGGCTGGAGCGGCTCGATTTCGGCGGTGGCATCGGCATCCGTTACCGCGACGAGACGCCGCCGACGATCGAGGAATATGCCGGCGTCATCCGGCAGATGACGCGCGGCCTCGACGTCGAACTCGCTTTCGAGCCAGGCCGCTACATCGTCGGCAATGCCGGCGTGCTGGCGACGCACGTGCTTTACGTGAAGGAAGGCGTGACCCGGCGCTTCATCATCGTCGACGCGGCGATGAACGATTTGGTGCGGCCGACGCTGTACGACGCCTGGCACGAGATCGTGCCGGCACGCGCGCCCGAGGGCATCGGCCATGCGGCGGCGCAGAGTGTCGTCGGGCCGGTGTGCGAGACCGGCGACGCCTTCGCGCTCGACCGGCCATTGCCGCCGTTCCGGCCGGGCGACCTGATGGCCATCCTGTCGGCGGGGGCCTATGGCGCGGTGATGAGTTCGAGCTACAATACCCGTCCGCCGGCCGCGGAAGTTCTGGTGCGCGGCGGCGATTTCGCGGTGATCCGCGAGCGGCCGAGCTACGATGCACTGCTCGCGCGCGACCGCATGGCGCCCTGGCTGACTGGGCGCTGACGACGGGACGAGGATTTGCGCGACCGACTGCGGCGTGATCTTGTCACTCGATCCGAAGCGCGGCAGCGTTTCACCGCGCAGCTGCTGCTGGCGCGCCTCGCGCTCGCCTGGGAGCGCGTCTGGCCGGCATTGTGGCCGACGATTTTCGTCGTCGGCACGTTCGGCGCGCTGGCGCTATTCGACATTCCGGCGCGGCTGCCCGATTGGGCGGCGGCGATACTGCTCGGACTCTTCGTTGCCGCGCTGATCGTCACGCTGACGCGAGCGGTGCACG
>JBAVMB010000359.1:0-1783 GCA_049689615.1 Allostellaceae bacterium | reverse complement strand
GCATCTGGATCATCCAGACCTTCCCGGCGGTGATCCTCGGTCTCTACACGCGCTGGTTCAACGATTGGGCGCTGCTGATCGGCTGGGCGACGGGAACGGTCGTCGGCACGGCGATGGCGGCGGCGGTCCAGTTCAAGCCGACCTGGCCGCTCATGCTCGGCGGCTGGACGCTGCCGGGCTACACCGCCTTCTACACGGTGATCCTGAATTTCGCCGTCGCGATTGTGCTCACCTTGGTGTTCAACGCCATGGGCGCGGCACGGCGCGACCAGACGGCTCCGGCCGACTACAGGGCGTAGACGCGGGCTCGCATCACCGAATTGTCACGTGGAATTCCGGGAGAATACGAAACGCGGGCTGGTGCCCGCCGCGAGCCGCAGCGCTCAGGCCAAAAGCCTAAGCGCGCAGACTCATCACGACCAAGGAGGCGATGACGACGCCGGCGAATTCGGCGCCAGCCGCGATCTGTCCGACCAGGACGCCGAACAGCGTGCTGGCGAGGGTGACGCCTCCGATGAGTGTGCTCATGGACTTTTCTGCTCCCGTTTGACGGCAGGACAACGGGGCGTCGCGGCGCTTTATTCCGGCTAACGGACGCTGCGGCAATTCGTCCGCCGAATGGGCGTCCGTGCCGCGAAAAAGCCTGAATTAGGCTTCGATTTTGGCGGTTGCCGCGAGCTTGGCGAGGGCCTGGGGTGTATCGATATCGGTCAGGACGCCGTCGCCTTCCATCTCGATTTCGGCGACCAGTTCCGGGTAGGCGCCGATCAGGTGCCGGGCGCCGACGTCGCCAGCGACGGCCCGCATTTCGGCAAAGAACTGTCGGGCCCAGAGCACCGGATTGCCGCGCTTGCCATGGCGCGTTGGGACAATGATGGCGCGGCTCTCACGCGGATCGAAGGCGGCGGTCAGGCGCTTCAGTTCCGCGGCACTGACCCGCGGCATGTCGGCCAAGCAGATCAGTGCGCCTTCGACTTCCGATGGCAGGACATCGAGGCCGGTTCGGAGCGAGGTCGATAGGCCTTCGGCATAATCGGGATTATCCACCAGGCTGACCGCTAAGCCGGTCAGCGCCGCCGTGACCTTTTCGCGTTCGTGACCAGTGACCACCACCACCGGCGCCAGGCCGGCGGCCAGGGCGGCATCGACCACATGCCGCATCATCGGCTTGCCGTCGACGCCGATCAGCAGCTTGTTGACGGTGCCCATCCGGCGCGAACGCCCCGCCGCCAGCACCACGGCGGCGATCTTGCGCGCTGGCGGCGCAGCGGATTGAACGGTCGCGGTCGCCACTTCGGCGCGCGGCAGCGGCCGCGACGGGATCTCGCCGAGAAGGCCGCCGACACCCATGCCGCGTACGGCGGCGGCGTCGATCGGCAAGCCCGCCATCAATCGACGCAGCACCCAGTCGAAGCCGTTGACCTGCGGTGAACGGGCGCAACCTGGCAAGCCGAGAACGTCGACCGCGCCGATCCGGCCGACCAGCAGCAAGTTGCCGGGATCCACCGGCATGCCGAATTGGACGATCGTGCCGCCGGCTGCTTCGACCGCCGCCGGGATCACATCGCGGCGATCGAGGATCGCCGAAGCGCCGGCCACCAACACGAGCTCGGCGCCAGCGGCGAGCGCGGCCTTGATTGCCGGCGCCAGCGCCGCGGCGTCGTGCGCAACGCGACGCTCGCCGATGAGCGTACCGCCGAGCGCTGCCAGGCGCGCGCGCGTGACCTCGGCAGTTTTGCCGAGGATGCTCGGCTTGAGACTTGGCAATTCGGTTTGAATCAGG
>JBAVMB010000358.1:0-7128 GCA_049689615.1 Allostellaceae bacterium | reverse complement strand
GGCGGTATCACCGTGCCGGCCTATACGACGCAAACAATCGAAGATTACCGCCACGTCATGACCAATTGCGCGGCCACGGCGGTGATCGTCTCGACCGCGGCACTAGCGCGGCGCGTGCTGCCGGCGGCGGCGCAATCGCCAAGCGTCGACGTGGCCGTGACGATCGAGCCATCTGGCGCCGACACGCCGGCGCGTATCGTGCCGCGTTCGTGGCACGCCATCCTCGAACTCGGCGCCGCTGCGTCCGGCAACGTCGAGGATTGGATCGGCGCGATCGGCCGCGACGACATCGCCTGCCTGATCTACACCTCAGGCACCGGCGGCGCGCCCAAAGGCGTGATGACGACGCACGGCAACGTCCTGGCCAATTGCCGTTCGGCCTTCGCCCTTCTCGAAAAGCTCGGGCTCGGTCACGAGATCTTCCTGTCGTTCCTGCCGCTGTCGCATTCCTACGAGCACACCGCCGGTATGATGTTCCCGATCTCGCTCGGTGCCGAAATCTATTTCGCCGAAGGTGCCGAGACGCTGGCCACCAACCTACTCGAGGCGCGGCCGACGATCATGACGGCAGTGCCGCGGCTCTACGAGGCGTTTCACCAGCGCATTCTGCGCGCCGTCGAGCGCCAAGGCGGATTCAAGGCCAAGCTGTTCTTCAAGGCGCTGGCGCTCGGCCGCAAGCGGTACGAGCAGCCGGACGACGTCGGCCCGATCGAGCGTATCGAGGACGCGATCCTCGATGCGCTGGTGCGGCGCAAGCTGAAGGCGCGCTTCGGCGGTCGGCTCAAGGCGATGGTCTCGGGCGGCGCCGCGCTCAATCCGGAAATCGGCCGGTTCTTCCTCGCCCTCGGCCTGCGGCTGCTGCAAGGCTACGGCCAGACCGAAGCCGCGCCAGTGATCAGCGCTAATCCGCCCGACCGCATCAAGATCGACACCGTCGGTTTGCCGGTGGTCGGCGTCGAGATCGGCTTCGCCGAGGATGGCGAGATCCTGGTGCGCGGCGATAACGTTATGAAGGGCTATTGGAACGACCCCGAGGCGACGGCGCGCGCGCTCGCCGGCGGCTGGCTCCACACCGGCGACGTCGGCCGCCTCGACGGCGAAGGCTTCCTGGTGATCACCGACCGCAAGAAGGATTTCATCAAGACCTCGGGCGGCGAAATGATCGCGCCGGCGCGCATCGAGGGCTGCCTGACACTGCAGCCGGCGATCGGCCAGGCGATGGTCGCGGGCGACCGTCAGTCCTATCTCGTCGCGGTGCTGGTGCCGAGTGCCCATCTCATCGAACAAAGCGCACACCGCCAAAAGGGCGCCGCCGACACGCCGTTCGCGGACCAGCTCGACATTCACGAAGCTTTGGCTGCGGCGGTGACGCAGGCAAACGCATCCCTCGCGCCGTTCGAGCGCATCCGCCGCTTCATCGTCGCCAACGAGCCGTTCACCACCGCCAACCACCAGATGACGCCGACGCTCAAGATCCGCCGCCATGTCATCCGTCAGGTCTACGGCGAAGCGCTGGCCGCGCTGTACGAAAAACCGGGCGGCTGAATCAGGCGCTTCAGCGCCGCTTGTGGTAATCGCGGTACCAATCGACGAAACGGCGCAGGCCGTCGTCGATCTTGGTGCGCGGCGCAAAGCCGAGATCGCGGCGCGCGGCGCTAATGTCGGCATAAGTCGCCGGCACGTCGCCCTTCTGCATGGGCAGGTTCTGGCGCTTGGCGGTCTTGCCCAAAGCCGCTTCGAGCGCGGCGACGAAGTTGCCGAGGTCCTCGGCCCGGTTGTTGCCGAGGTTGTAGATCCGATGCGGCGGGGCGCCGGGTCCGCCGTCGGGCGGCGGCCGATCGAGCGCGGCGAGCACGCCAGCAACGATATCGTCGATGTAGGTGAAGTCGCGGCGCATGCGGCCGTCGTTGAATAGCTTGATCGGCTTGCCGCGTTCGATCGCGTCGACGAACAGCCACGCCGCCATGTCGGGCCGGCCCCAAGGGCCGTAGACCGTAAAGAAGCGCAGCCCAGTCGCCGGAATACGGTAGAGATGTGCGTAGCAATAGGCCATCAACTCGTCGGCGCGCTTGGTGGCGGCGTAGAGCGATTGCGGCGTCTCAACCCGATCGTCCTCGGCGAACGGCAGCTTGGTATTGCCGCCATAGACCGACGACGAGCTGGCATAGACGAAATGCTTGAGGCCCTTGAGCGCGCGGCAAGCCTCCATGACTTCGAGATGCGCCACCAGGTTCGACGCGGCGTAGACGCGGGGATGATCGAGCGAATAGCGCACGCCGGCCTGCGCCGCCAAATGCACGACGCGGTCGATGCTGCGGACGCGCTTGGCCAACGCCCCGACACGCCCCGCCGCCGCGAGATCCAGTCGATGGAAGGTGAAATTCCGGTGCGCCTGCAGCCGCTTCAAGCGCGCGCGCTTTAGCGCCACCGAATAGTAAGCGTTGAGATTGTCGACGCCGACGACGCGCTCGCCGCGCGCCAACAACGCCGCCGAGACATGGTAGCCGATGAAGCCGGCGGCGCCGGTGACAAGCACGGTCATGCGCGGAAGAGTTCCCCGATTGGACGCGCCTCTATAGCGCGACCGGACGCGGAAATCACTCCTTGCGGCAGCGCGATGCCGGACTAAGCTCGGAGCAAGCACGCGAGGCCGGCCCATGAAAAGCTACGTCTTGACCGAATTCGGCAAGCCGTTGACCGCAATCGAGACGCCGACGCCGCAACCGCAAGGCTCCGAGGTGCTGCTGAAGACGCTGGCGGCCGGCGTCTGTCACAGCGATCTTCATCTGCACGATGGTTATTACGAGCTGGGCGGCAGCAAGCGTCTTACGCTGTCCGATCGCGGCATCACTCCACCAATCACCATGGGCCATGAGATCGCCGGCGCGGTAGCCGCCGTCGGACCCGAAGCGAAGGGCGTCCGTCCGGGCGACTGCTATGTTGCCTATCCGTGGATCGGCTGCGGCACTTGTGCGGTTTGCCGCGCCGGCAACGAGCAGTTGTGCAACGATGCGCGCACGCTCGGCATCCGAAAGCCAGGCGGCTATGCCGATTACGTGCTCGTGCCGCATCCGCGCTATCTCTATCCGCTCGGTCGCCTGACGCCGCAGGCGGCGGCACCGTTTGCCTGTTCGGGCCTCACCACCTTTGCGGCGCTGAAACGCGTCGGCGCGGCAACCTATACGGCGCAGCCAATCCTGATTTTCGGCGCCGGCGGCCTAGGACTGATGTGCCTCAAGCTGTTGAAGGCGCTCGGCGGCAAAGGCGCGATCGTGGTCGATCTCGACGCCAGGAAACGCGACGAGGCGCTCGCCGCCGGCGCGCTTGCCGCGATCGATCCCAAGGCCGACAAGCCGGCACGCGCCATCCGGACGGCCACCAACGGCCCGGTGGCGGCAGTCATCGACCTTGTCGGCGCCAGTGCGACGGCGCAGCTCGGCATCGATGTGCTGGCGCGCGGCGGCAAATACGTCATCGTCGGCCTGATGGGTGGCGATATCACGCTGTCGCTGCCGCTGTTGCCGATTCGCTCGATCACCATCGAAGGCATGCTGGTCGGCAACCTCGCCGAATTCCGTGAGGTGATGGATTTGGTGACGAGCGGCAAGGTCGAACCGATGCCGCTGGTCGAGCGGCCGTTCGAGCGCGTCAATGAGACGCTCGAGGATCTACGCGCCGGCCGCATTTACGGTCGCGCGATGCTGACCCCGTAAGCCTCAGGAGCCGGACGACCGCGCCGCGAGAACGATGCCGCGGCCGATGCTGCGCGCCAAGCAATCGTAACTCGCATCAGTCATGTGCAAGTGGTCTCGGCCGAGCATGACCGAAAGCGGCATGCGCCCTTCTTCGGTCCATTCACGCATCATCGTGAAACGCTGGATCACCGGCACGCCGAGCTTGCTGCCTTCAGCGGCAATGACACGCTCCATCTCGCGGAACGTCGCGTGCTGAAAAACCGGCGGCGCGTACTGCACGTCCATCAGCACGACGTCGATGCCGGCGCGTTGCATGCGCAGGACGCCGTCGCGGATCACCGCGCCAGCCGCAGCCGGATCGACGTCGCGCAGGACATCGTTGGTACCGACCTGCCAGATGACGAGATCGGGATTCGCGGCGATGACGTCGCTGTCGATGCGCGCCAGCGTGGCCGCCGCAGCTTCGCCGCCGATGCCGCGGTTGAGAACCTCGATGTTCGTGCCCGGGAACCGCCGCACCAACAAGGCGGCGAGGCGGCTGGGATAGGTCTTGTCGCGCGCCGAAGCGCCGGTGCCATAAGTCGACGACGAGCCGAAAGCGACGATGACGACGGGACCGCCCACCGCAAGCGCCTGCGCCACATGTGGCAGATTCATGTCGGCATCCGCCAGGTCGTCGCTGACGCCACAGCCATCGACCGTGGCTTGCGTATGCCGGCCAATCGGCACCGCCATCAACAAGCTGCCGGCGATGAGCCCGAGCACGGTCAGCGCCATAAGCGAATGCTGGGCGCGCAACAACGCCGGCGTCGGCGGTTTCGATTTCAGCTTGTCGCGCAGCATCGCGGACCGATCCTACCGGGCGGCCCGGTCGATTGCGTCGGCCATCGTCTCGCCCAGACAGCGATAGATTTCGCCCGCCAGGACAGCCTGTTTGCCGCTCGGAACATCGACCAGATCGAAGCGGCCATTTTCGCTCCAGTAGCGCATGATCTGATAACGGTCGAACAGGTACACATCATCCAAATCCGCCGCCCGGTCGATGGCGCCCAAATAAGGATCAAAATCGATGACCGAGGCCAGGCTCGGGTTGTACTGCATGTTGACCAGCATGACCGCCGCGCCGCCTGCGCGCAGCTTCGAAATCCCGTCCTCGAGCGCGGTGGCGAATTCGTCGATTTCCACCGCCCGTACCGCGTCGACGGTGCCGGTCTCCCAGACCACCAGATTGGGCTTCGCAGCGAGGACATCGGCGGAAAACCGCGCGATCATTTCGCGCGTCGTCTGGCGCGGAACGCCCTTGTTGATGACCGTGATCGGGACGCCGGGATGGCGGCGTGCCAACGCGTCCTGCAGCCGCTGCGGATAGGCGTTGGCCGGGCTGCCGGCAGCCACGCCCGCCGTCGATGCACCGCCGATAGCGACGATGACGACCGGCTCCCGCTCGTGGAAGCGCTTGGCCAGACCGGACAACGTCGGTTCGGTGGCGATAAGATCCGGCGGCACCGTGCACTCGTTCGGCTTCGGCGCTGCAGGCGGCGGCGTTTGCGCAACCGCCGGCGCGGCGAGCAGCGGCACGACGATCAGTGCAACAGCCAGCTTGGCGATCGGTCTTGCCATCGCGATCACTCCGATGCGCCCGCTGCGGCGCGCGCATCAGGCACGCGGCGGACGGCGAGCTTGTACCATTCGAGCAAGTAGGCGAGGCCAATCATCGCCGCAAAGCCGACAACGTTGACCGCCGCCTGCGTCAGCACGCCGTCGTAGAACTCGGACAGGACGAAATGGCAGAGCACTGCCAGCACGATGCCGAGACAGAACACATAGAGTGAATGCTGGCCGCAGACGATCAGCGGCCGCGCCCATCGCCGGTGGAGAAACCCGCTGCCAGGCTTGATGAAGACCATGGTCGTCATGGCGATGGCGAGGAAATCGATCAGCCGCAACGGAGCCAAGTTGGTCTTGTCGAGCGTGTGCATCCACAACTGCTTTGCCAGCACCAGCGGAAACGGATCGTAGAGCCAGTGGATCGTCCAATCGAGACTGACCAGCGCGCAAAGCCCGGCAACGACGATTGCCAGCACGCGGAACCAGTGGCTGCTGGGGAACGGCCAGACGCCGGTGACCCGCGAGAAACCCGCGGTTGCGCCGATGACGAACAGGAACTGCCAGGCGAGCGGATTGAAGAACCAGGGCACGCCAGCCGGGTAGGTGTGCGGAGTCCAGCCCCAGACCAGCGTCGCAGCGTAGAGCGCTGCGGAAACCGCGAGCGGCAGCAGCCGGTGGACGCGCAACCCCAGCAGCACCAGCGGAAAGCCCGCGAGCAGGACTATATAGAGCGGCAGGATGTCGAGAAATGCGGGCTGGAACAGCAGCAGCAGCGCGCCGATCACCGCCAGGTGCGGCGTCTCGAGGAAATTGGCGACGCGCATTTCCTCAATGTACATCGCGTTGTGCACCACCAGGACGCTGTACGAGACCTCGGCAACGAAGATCACGAACAGGAAGATATGCGCGACATAGAGCTGCCAGACGCGGCGATAGATTTGCGCCGTGGCCAAGAGTGCACCATTGCGCATCAGGCTGCGGCCGTAGACCAGCGCAGCGGTAAAGCCCGAGATGAAAATAAAGACTTCGGCGGCATCGGAAAACGCCACGGCGTGGAACGTCGCGTAGGCGAGAACATTGCCCGGCACGTGATCGATGAAAATAAAGAACAGCGACAGACCACGGAAGAAATCGAGGCGGAGGTCGCGCTCCACTTTCGCCTCGCCGCGCCCCGGCGCCACTGCGGCCATGGGAGCATGCACGTCCATGCCGGCGACTCTACCGGGCGGCGCGGGGCAACGCGAGACTTGGCCCACCTACGGCCGCAAATGAGCCCGGCAGCGGCGGCTTGCAGCTAGATCGCGTCGAGCTGCCAGGCGATATCGTTGTAGATGTTCCAGAGATATCCGATATCCGTCGTGCCGACGAGCGCATAGGCATGGCCGTGGTGCCGCCAGTAGAGGATGTTCAGATCCTCGCGGCGGTCGAACGTCGGCGCGAGATCGGACTTCGACGATTCAGCCTCGACGAAGGTCAGCGGCCCGAGATTTTTGTTGTCGGTCGTATAGAACAGCTGCGTCGCCGGTCGTCCGTCAATCACTAACAGCCGCGCGCCTTGGAACTCGAGGCTCCAAGGCTTCAGGTTCGGCAGGCGGAAATCCGCCGGCAACTGCCCGGCCTTGCGCGCGGCGTCGCCGGTCGCGTCGGCCGGCACGTCCATCAGCGCGCGGTCGTTGGCGCCCGCCTTCACGAACAACTTGTGATAGCCGGCGATGCTGTCGAGCCAATTGGTGCCGGCGCCGGCGGTGACCAGGTCTTGCTGCGCCGTCAGGCTCGCCGTCTGCTCGGTACCGGCGATGAAACCGAGACCGCCGCCGACCACGAG
>JBAVMB010000357.1:0-12176 GCA_049689615.1 Allostellaceae bacterium | reverse complement strand
CGTGAATGTTGTCGATATGTTTGCGAACCACGGTCCGCACTACGAGGTTCGGCGCCAGCGCGATCGTCGTCAGCGCGCCGGACGGCGCCCTGACCGTCAGAGAGTGATCGGTGAGGGCGTCGATCGTGCCGCGTACCGGGCTGGGCGGCGTCCGCGGTGCCTGCGCATAAACGAGCGGTGTTGCGGCGACAAGGCCGAGCCCGATGAACGCCGCCGCGGCCGCGATGGTCCAACGCATGGTATACCCCGTGTTACCCGAACGTCCGGCGCTTCTAGCACGGACGCGAAGTCCGCGAGCATCACAGCCGCTTGAGCGGATCAGTGTTGACTTAGGCGTGGCGCACGCAATTCCTCGGCGGCGCTCCGCAATCTTCCATATGCGCGAATGCTGACCGGGATCGAGCCGATATAAAGGGCGCCGATGATCAGCAGCGTAATCCACGGTTCGGTCGTCAGGAACGCGGCCAGCGCGCCTACCAGCAGGAGCGTGGGCAGCACCCACTCGCGCGGGATGCGGAAGCTCTTGAAGGCGAAAGTCGGCACGCGGCTCACCATCAGGGCCGCGACCGCCGCCAGCACCGCGCCACACAGGATCGACGAGCGGAAGAAACCGATTCCGGTTTCGAAATAGAAGAACATTGGAATCATCACCAGGCCGGCACCGGCCGGCGCCGGCACGCCAGTAAAGAAGTTGTAGGCGTAAGGCGGCAATTCGGCGCCGATCTGGGTGTTGAACCGCGCCAGCCGCAGCGCCGTGCACACCGCGAACAACAGCGCGAGCGCCCAGCCGATGCCGTGCAGCGAATCCATCGTCCAGATATCGAGCATGATCGCTGGCGCGGCGCCGAAGCTGACGAAGTCGGAAAGCGAATCGAGCTCGGCACCGAAGCTCGACGTTCCTTTGAGCAGGCGCGCGATGCGACCGTCGATGCCATCGAGGATTCCCGCGATGATGACCGCCGCCGTCGCCTGCTCGAAGCGGCCGAGAAAAGCGAGGCGGATCGCGGTCATGCCGGCGCACAGTGCGAGCAGTGTCAGGATGTTGGGAATCATACGATTGAGCGAAAATGCTCCCATCGGCCGGACACGCACGCGCGGACGGCGCAACGCCATCAGTGCACCATGCCCGAGCGCGCGCTCTCGCTGGCGCGCGCATCGGCCAGCACCGTCTCGCCGCCGATCATGCGCTGGCCGACGATGGCGAAATGGGACCACAAAGGCGGTAGATAAAGATCGGTGCGGCTGCCGAATCGGATCAGGCCCAGCCGCTGTCCGGTGATCACGCTCTGGCCTTCGGTCAGCTCACACAGAATGCGGCGCGCGATCAGACCGGCGATCTGCACCACGGCAATCTCGGCGCCGTCGGGCAGCGCCAGGCGGATTGCCATGCGCTCGTTGTCCTCGCTCGCCTTGTCGAGAGCCGCGTTGACGAACTTGCCCTTGCGATAGGCGGTCTTCACCACGCGCCCGGCGGCCGGCACGCGGTTTACGTGCACGTCGAAGATCGACAGGAAAATACCGATCCGCCGCATCGGCGCGTCGCCCATGCCGAGCTCGGGCGGCGGCACGGCTTCGTCAACCGCAACGATCACGCCATCGGCCGGCGCGACCACCAGGCCTTCGCGCTGCGGCGTGACACGCCACGGATTGCGGAAGAAGGTCACGCACCAGATCGTCGCAATCACGCCGAGCCAGCCGAGCGGCTGCGCGATCCAGAACAGGATCAGCGTCACCGCTGCGAAGATCAGAATGAACCGCCAACCATCGGGATGGATGGGCGGCAAAGCCCGGCGCCACATAAGGTTCCTCCTCGGCGCGGACCCTAGCAAATTCGGTAGGGCTTAGCCCACTGCGTTCGGCAAAGTTTTCGATTAAGGCGCGCTGCGGTCCTGGCCGACCAAATAAATGATCAGGTCCCAGGCGTTGCGGATACTGGCGACGATCAAAAGACCGAACGCCGCGGCGAGCGTTTCGACGCCGAACGGGATCTGCGTCAGGATCAAGATTGCGGCGACAATGATGCCGACATAACCGAGCATCGGCAGGCCGCCGTACCACAATCGGTCGAAGTGATCGACTTCACTGTGCAGTACTTGCAAGAAAATGCGTGCCGCGGCCGCCAGCCCGATGAGCCCGCCGATCACGCCGATGATGCCCAGGGTCTGGCGCTCCAAATTTGGCACGACCAGCAGCGCACAGGCCAGCAGGACGACCGACAGGTGGATCACGGTCGGCGTCACGAACGAAGCGACTGCGGTGGCCCGCGCCCGCGTCATGTTGCGGCCGCCGATCGAGGCGACGATGAACATCGCGCCGATCAGCGTACCCGCCGCCATCGCCAGAATGGCGTAGAAATCGTGCCAACTGCCGAGCATGGTTCAGCGGCCCTCCCGCCGCCACGCCAGAATCAACAGTCCGAGCGCCAGGAGCAAGGCCAGCGCGCCGGGCAGGAGCGGCGTCTCGCCGACGCCGGTCACGACATAGTCGCCGTTGCGGCGCAAACCGATCCAGTTGCGGCCAGCGGTCGACTGCCCGGGATCGACCGAGCGGATGTCGGGCACGCTGCCCGGTCCGACCCAGAAAATTCCGCCGCCGGTGGCCGCGACGTCGGCTTTGACTTTTTCGTCCGAGGCCCGCACGTCGGCCATCTCGACCGGATTGAGCGAGCCGGCCGCCGCCAACGCGGTGCGCTGACCATCGCTGACGCGATAGAGGCCGCTTTCGTCAACGCCTAGCGTGACGACGCTGCGGCCGCCATGCGCCGGCGTCAGGCTCAGCGTCACGATCTTGCCGTCCGGCAGCGTCACTTGCACCGGCGAGTCGTCAGGCTGGAGCGACTGTCGCGTCACCGTCAGCTTGTTGCCGTCGATCGTCGCGCGCAGGTCGTTTTCCTCAAGCTCCGGTTCCTTCATCAGCCAATAGACGATCCGGCGCAGCAATTCGGCCTGCGGCCCGCCGCCCTCGTATCCGCGCGTCCACAGCCACATTTCATCGGACATCAGCTGCGCGACGCGGCCTTTGCCGACGCGATCGAGCACCAGCAGCGGCTCATTCTGGTAGCCGTTCATCACGGTCACGCCGCGCTGCGCTTGGGCACCGATGATGCGGAACCAGCGACCCCACGGCGGCACCGCGTCGGGCTGCGCCGGCAACCCCGGCAGATCCTCGGTCACCGGATCGCGCCGGCCGATCGCTGTGACCTGCGGCACAAATCCATGGTCGTAGACGTCGCCGGTCGGCGCCGCGGGCAGTACCGCACCGAGCGGCGTGCGATAGAGCGACAGCGGCGTGGCGAAGGAGGGGCCTGCGGACACCAGCAGCGCACCGCCGGCGCGCACATAGTCGGCGATGTTCTCGATATAGGCCTGCGGCAACACGCTGCGCTGGCGGTAGCGGTCGAAGATGATCAGGTCAAACTGGTGCAGTTTGACGTCGAACAGCTCACGAATCGGGAAGGCAATCAGGCTCAATTCGCGGATCGGCGTACCGTCCTGCTTTTCGGGCGGGCGCAGGATGGTGAAGTGGATGAGGTCGACCGATGGATCCGATTTGAGAATGTTGCGCCAAGTGCGCTCGTCCTGGTTCGGCTCGCCGCTGATCAACAGCACTTTGAGTCGGTCGCGGACGCCGTTGATGACGAAGGCGGCGCGATTGTTCTCGAGCGTTAGCTCGTGCGGTCCAGCGTTGACGGCGAGCTCCACGATGTTCGGTCCACCGTGATCGATGGTTACCGGTACGATCACGTCCTTGCCGACTGGCACCGTCTGAATCGTCGGCAAGCCGCCATCCTTGCGGACCGTGAGTTGCGCCTCGCCCGCAGCACCGGACGCAGGCAGATCCTCGACGCGGACGGCGAGCTCGACGGTCTTGCTGACGAGGCCGAATTTCGGCGCGTTGCGGACGACAAGCCGGCGGTCAGCCTCGCCGGGTTGGCCGGTCAGAAGGACGTGCAGCGGCGCGTCGAACGCCAGACGCTGCGGCGGCGGCATGTCGTGGATCTGTCCGTCGGTGATCAGGATCGCGCCGGCTATGCGCTGATGCGGTACGTCCGCCAGCGCGCGGCTGAGCGCGGAATAGAGCTGTGTGCCCGCATCGACAAAAGGCGCGGCCGGGTCAGGCGCGCCGGCGTGCACCACGCGGACGTCGAGATCGGGGAGGCGCGCCAACTGCTCCGTCACCGTCTGCAGCGCCGCTGCCGTGTATTGCTGCCGCTGGCCGATACGCATACTCGGCGAGTCGTCGACAATCACCGCGGCGACGTCGTGGAGCGGCGCGCGTTTTTCCTCGACTAGCGACGGATTGACCACGATTGCTGCGAGCGCCAGGGCCGCGAGCAGCCGCAGTGCCGTGCCGCGGGCGCGCCGCCAGGCGCCGAAGGCGATCAGCGCCAACGCCGTGCCGGAAAACACACCGATTGCCCACCATGGCAGCAGCGGCGCGGTGGCGAGGCTCCAGCCGGTCATTGTCCTAACCGTTCGAGAATTGCCGGCACATGCACCTGGTCACTCTTGTAGTTGCCGGTCAACGCGTACATCACCAGGTTGACGCCGAAGCGATAGGCCAACTCGCGCTGTGGCTCGCCGCCCGGCACGACGGCATAGAGTGGTACGCCGTTAGCATCGGCTGCCCACGCGCCGGCCCATTCGTTGCCGCCGACGATGATGCTCGACACGCCGTCGTTGACCGCATCCTCCGTTGGCTCAACCCAAAGCTGGCCGCCGCTCCAGCGGCCGGGAAAATTCTCGATCAGGTAGAACGAGCGGGTCAGCACGTGATTGGGCGGCAGAGGCTCCAGCGGCGGGATCGCCAGGCCGGCGGCAAGCCGCTTCAGACGCGCTTGCGCCACGGCGGCACTAAAGGGAGTCGGCTGCTCCTGATCGCGAGTGTCGAACAGGATGATGCCGCCGGTGTTGAGGTAGTGCTGCACGCGCGCGGTCGCTTGCGGCGACAAGGGCAGCTCGCCGTCGACAACGGGCCAATAGAGCAGCGGAAAGAACACCAGGTCGTCGGTTTCTGGATCGACGCCCATTGGTGCTGCCGCTTCGACTGCGGTGCGTTCGTTCAAGACATAGGCCAAACCCACCAGCCCGGCTTTCGACTCGGCATCGACGTCCGGTACGCCGGTGCGGACGTAGGCGAGGTGAAACTGGCTGACCGCCGCGACTGCTGCCGCGTCGTTACCGGCGGCTTGCGCCGTCGGTGTGCCGAGCACCACGCACAGCGCGACGACGCCCGCGGCTGCGCCGATGCGCCGGCCGATCCGTGGCAGCAACCCGCGTAACGCGAAGCCGATGGCGAAATCGGCGAGCATCAGAAGTAAGGCGAACGCCAACAGCGGCGGCCGGAAATCGACTTCGGTGCTGCGCGTGAAATCCTCGCGCCGAATGCCGGCCGGTAGCGGCGGTAGCGGCGCGAAGTGCGTCACCGCCGGCGCCAGATTGAGTGCCACGCGCGCGTCGGCGGTGCCGTAGAACCCGGGCGGGTTGCGCGGCCCGGCGACGGTCTTGGCGAACGCGCCGGCCGGAATCGTTGCGGCAGTGGCGGGCGCTGCGTGCAATCGGCCGAAACCGTCGAGGGTTTCGACCGGCGGCAGCGGCTTGTCGCTCGTCCCGGAGATACCCTGGCTTACCGCGACGACGCGGCGCAGCATCTCCACCATCAGTCCCGAGATCGCCAGGTTCGACCATTCGGGATCGGCGGTCGTGTGGATCAGGACGAGCCAGCCCTTGCCGCGTTTTTCTGCCGTGACCAACGGCGTGCCGTCGGCGAGTCGCGCCCAGGTCTTCTGCGCGAGATCCACTGTCGGCTCGGCCAGAACCTGGCGCGAGACGGTGACGTCGTCAGGAATCGCGAGCCCAGCGAACGGGCTGTCGGCGCTGAAGGGCGCGAGTTTCGCTGGCCGCTCCCACGACAGTGCGCCGCCAAGCATGCGGTCGCCGCTGCGCAAGCGCACCGGCAACAACGCGTCGTCCGGCTGCGTTGCCAGATGCGGACCGGCGAAGCGTAGCACGGTGCCGCCGTTATCGAGCCAACGGGCGATCGCCTGCCGGTCGCTGTCGTTCAACGTCGCGCCATCGGGCAAAGCAAGTACCGCAATGCCGCCCTTGATGAGGGTGGCGACGTCACCGGTGCGCACCTCGCTGAACGGCGACAGCGCCTTGTCGAGATAATAGGCGCCGCTCAGCAGCGGCTGTGCCGTGTCGCGGCGGGCGGCGATGCCGACGGGCCGCCGTCGCCAGCGCTCATCGAGCAGCAGCACCGCGCCGGCTGAAGCTTCGTTCTCGATGGCAATCGAAGCGACGCGGTTGCGCAGCTCGGCCGGCATCGGCATGTGCGCGACGATCGTGCGTTCGCCGGCCGGGATCGTCACTGCGCGCCGCGCCAGCAGCCGGCCTTCGTCACCGAGCGCGCGCAGCGTCAACGTCTCGGGCAGACTCGGATCGGCGCGCTCGACCGTCGCCGTCAGGTCCTTGTCGTCAGCGTCGTCCGGCGCCAACAGCCGCGGTAAGCCGTTGCCGCTCGCCGCCATCACCGTGAGCGGTCCGCGACGGGCAAGGCCGGCGGCGAACGCGGTGGCGTCGCCGCCATCGACGCCGTCGCTCAGCCAGACGATCTCAGCCGCTTGCGACAGGCCAAGGCGGTCGAGACGCGCCAGCGCCTGGGCGCGATCGTCCGGCCACGGACGCGGCTGCAAATTAGCGGCGGCGGCGCGTGCGTCGGCCGGACGCAACAGCGACAGATCGGTCGCAGCGCGGCCACCCGGCGGATCGGCAGTGCCGAAGAGGATAATCTCGCGGTGCTCGCGCGCGGCTTGGTCGATCAACCGGTCGAGCGCGGAGCGCATCACATCCCAGTCTCGTGCGGCGCTCCAGCCGTCATCCACGGCGAACACGACGGGACCGGCAGCGGCAATCGGCGTACGCGGATTGAGCAGCGGCTGCGCCAGCGCCGAGATCACCGATGCCGCCAGCAGCATGCGGAGAAGGATCAGCCACAACGGAGTCTTTGCCGGTGTCTCCTCGGGCGGCGCCAATCCGAGCATCAAGCGCAGTGCCGGGAAACGCACGCGCTTCGGCGCCGGCGGCGTCACGCGCAACAACCACCACAATACCGGCAGCGCCGCCAGACCGGCCAGCAGCCACGGCGCGGCGAAGGCAATCGAGCCGAGCGACAGCATGCGCTAGCGCTCCGTCAGGATTCGGTAGAGCCCGAGCAGCGCATGTTGCGGCGGATGATCGGTGCGGTGCGTGGCGAAGGTCCAGCCCGCACCGCGCGTCACCGCCGCCAGCCCGTCGCGGTGCTGCCGCAAACGCTCGGCATATCCGGTTCGGATCGCTTCAACGCGGCTGATCAGCAGCGGGCTCTCGTCTTCCAGCCCTTCGAAACGAACGCGGCCGGCGAACGGCAGGCTTTCTTCGGCCGGATCAAGAACTTGCAGCAGATGGCCTTTGAGGCCGGCATCGGCGTAACGCAAGATCAGCGCCGCTGTCGTTTCGAGCGGCGCCAGCAGATCGCCGATCCAGACCACCTGGCCGTGCCGCGGCAATTTTTCGAAGGTCGGCAGGTCGGCAGCGGTTGCACTGCGTTCGAGCAGCAGCGCCAGCCGGTCAAGTACGCCGCGGCCATAGGCCGGCGCCGCGCCCGAGCCCATCAGCGTCACCCGCTCGCCGCCGCGCACCAGCAGCGCCGCAAGCGCCAGCGTCAGCAGATCGGCACGGTCACGCTTGGTCGGCAAATTGGCGTCCGAGGCGTAATCCATCGACCCTGATGCATCGCGCCAGAGATAGACGCTCTGCGCCGCTTCCCATTCCGTCTCGCGCACATAGATATGCTGGGTCTTGGCGGTTTCGCGCCAATCGATGCGTGTCACCGGATCGCCCGGCTCGTATTGGCGGAACTGCCAGAAGGTCTCGCCCTGGCCGGTGCGCCGGCGGCCGTGCGTGCCCTGGAGAACGGCGGCGGCGACGCGCTCGGCGGCAATCAGCAACGGCGGCAGCGCAAGCGAGGCTGCTTCGGCGCGGTGCCGCAGCGCCGGTCTGGTCATCAGCGCAACGGATCCAATAACCGGTCGATGACCTGCGCCATGCTGATGCCGTCCGCGCGCGCCGCAAACGTAAGCGCCATGCGGTGGCGCAGCACCGGATGAGCGAGCGCCAGCACGTCGTCGATCGATGGCGACAGCCGGCCGTCGAGCAGCGCCCGTGCCCGTGCTGCCAGCATCAAGGCCTGGCTGGCGCGCGGACCCGGTCCCCAGGCGATGTGCGCCCGCACCGCGTCGGCGGCGCCATCGTCCGGTCGGCCCGAGCGCACCAGGGTCAAGATTGCGTCGACGACGCTGTTGCCCACCGGCACGCGACGCACGAGCCGCTGCGCCGCCAGCAGTTCGGCACCGGTGAGCACCGGCGCCGCTTCTTCCTCGGCGATACCCGTGGTCGCGATCAGCATCCGCCGTTCGGCGTCACGGTCGGGATAGCCGACGTCGATCTGCAGCAGGAAACGATCGAGCTGCGCCTCGGGCAACGGATAGGTGCCTTCCTGCTCGAGCGGATTTTGCGTTGCCAGCACGTGAAAGGGCTTCGGTAGCGGATGATACTGGCCGGCGACCGAAACGCGGCCTTCCTGCATCGCTTGTAGCAGCGCGGATTGCGTGCGCGGACTGGCGCGGTTGATCTCGTCGGCCATCAGCAGCTGGCAGAACACCGGTCCGGGTATGAAGCGGAAGCCGCGCCGGCCGCTCTCGCTTTCCTCCAGCACTTCCGAGCCGATGATGTCGGCGGGCATCAGGTCAGGCGTGCACTGCACGCGCTTGTCGTCGAGATCGAGCACGGTGCCGAGCGTTTCGACCAAACGCGTCTTGGCCAGGCCGGGCACGCCGATCAGCAGCGCATGACCGCCGGCGAGCAAGGTGATCAACGCTTGATCGATGACCTCGGCCTGCCCGAAAATCACACGGCCGATGCGCTGCCGCACCGCGGCGAGACGCGCGCCGAGCGCCTCGATGTCGCGGGCGAGGTCGTTGCCGGCGGTCGCGGTAACCGAATCGGTGGCGGTCAACGGTAGCTCCTGTTGCGGACGCGAGTGGTCATGGATAAAGCCTCATTGGGCGAACTCCCGCAGCTTGCAGCCGGGGCGGCGAAGCTGCCGCTAGCCAGCGGCGCGCCGGGCGGTTGCGACGAATTCAACATCCGGATCGCCCGCGATGGTAGCTGGTTCTACCGGGGCTCAGCAATCCACCGCATGGCGCTCATCCGCCTATTCAGCCACGCACTCGAGCGCGACGCCGCCGGACGGTATTGGCTGACGGCGCCGACTGAACGCGGCCGCATTGCTGTCGAAGACGCTCCGTTCGTCGCCGTTGCGCTCGACGTCGAGAATCCCGGCGCGCCGCAACGGCTGATTTTTCGCACCAATGTTGACGAGATTGTGACCCTCGACACGGCACATCCACTGCGCGTCGCCGAGGATCGGATGACGCGTACGCCGGTGCCCTATATCTTGGTGCGTGACGGGCTGGAAGCCCGCATCGCCCGGCCGGTATTCTACCAGCTGGTGGAACTGGGCCGCGAAGAGCAGTGCGGGAGCGAAACGGTATTCGGCGTATGGAGCAACGCAAAATTCTTTCCGCTCGGCAGGATCGGAACAACCCGTTGACCGCTGCCTCGGTGCGCGTACGTTTCGGCGCCTATCGGCCGGGCATGCGCTCGTTCGATAGCGACAAGGTGCGCGGCGACCACATCCTGAGCCCGGACGTGAAATTGCCGCCCGGGCTGCGGCCGGCGGCGGTGCTGGTGCCGATCGTCGATCAGCCGGCCGGACTCAGCCTGTTGCTGACGCAACGTCACGAGAATCTGAGCGCGCACGCGGGCCAGGTTTCGCTGCCCGGCGGCCGGATCGAGCCGACGGATGCCGATGCGGTCGCAGCCGCGCTGCGCGAGACGCGCGAGGAGATCGGCTTGCCCGCCGACCGCATCGAGGTCATCGGCCGGCTCGACACGTACATCACCGGCACCGGCTTCGAGATCGTGCCGATCGTCGCATTGCTCGCACCGCCGCTGCCGTTGGCGCCGGACCCGCGCGAGGTGACGGAAGTCTTCGAGGTGCCGCTATCGTTGATCGCCGACCGCGCCAACTACCGGCAGGAAACGCGCGAGCTCAAGAACGGGATGCGCACCTATTTCGTGCTTGCGCACGCCAGCCGCTATATCTGGGGCGCGACAGCCGGCATCCTGGTCAACCTTGCCGAGGTGCTGGCGACGTGAGTGCGCCATGATCCGGGTGGCGCTCACCATCCTGTTGCCGCTGCTCGCTCCGACCGCGATCTATTTTCTCTGGCTCTATACCGTCGGCCGTGTCGCCGAACGCAGCACGCCATGGACGTGGCTGATCATCGCGGGATTGATCGCGGCGGCGGCGGCGCTAGTGGTCGTCGGCGTCGACACCGGCGGCGACCAGACGGGACGCTACGTGCCGCCGCACGTCGAAGAAGGCCGCGTCGTGCCCGGCCAGATCGCGCCATCGGGGGCGCGCTGATGGCGGAATCTATTCGTACGATCAAGCCGCGTCCGTGGATGCGCGATGTCGCCACACGGCGCGTCATGCGTGCGCTGACGGCGCCAGAGGGCGAGCCGCGGTTCGTCGGCGGCGCCGTGCGCGATACGCTGCTCGGTCGGCCGCCGCGCGAGATCGACATCGCCACGCCGCTCAAACCGGAAGCTGTCTTGGCGCGCCTGACGGCGGCCAGCATACGTGCGATTCCGACCGGCATCGCCCATGGCACCGTCACGGCCGCGACAGCAAAACAGATCTTCGAAATCACGACGCTGCGCCGCGACATCGAAACCGACGGCCGGCACGCCAGGGTCGCCTTCGACGCTGATTGGGCGGCCGACGCGCAGCGCCGCGATTTCACTATGAACGCGCTGTCACTCGACACGCGCGGCCGGCTTTACGATTACGTCGGCGGATTGGCCGATCTCAAGGCGGGCCGCGTGCGCTTTGTCGGCGATCCGGCAACGCGCATCCGCGAAGACGTGTTGCGCCTGCTCCGCTACTACCGCTTCTTCGCGCATTATGGCAAAGGCGCTGGCGACCGCGCCGCACGCGCTGCCTGCCGCGCCGCCGCCCGATTGCTGCCGACGCTGTCGGCCGAACGCGTCGCGGCCGAGACGTTGAAGCTGTTGGCGGCGCCGGATCCACTGCCTGCGTTGCGCATGATGCAGGCCGACGGTGTGCTGAAGGTGCTCCTGCCTGAAGCCGGCGGGCTGGGGCGCCTCCGCCGCTTGGTCGCGTTCGAATCGGAAATCGATCCGCTTCGGCGGCTGGCGGCGCTGATCGCGCGGGATGCGGCCGCCGTGGCGGAACGATTCAAACTGTCGGGTGTGCAGCGCGACCGGCTCCTGGCCATGCTCGCGAAGCCGGTGACCGCGCTCGATGGCGATCGCACGGCGCAGCGCCGCGCAATCTATCGTTGGGGACCGGCGCTCTATGCCGATCGCGTTTTGCTAACGGCTGCTGCACAAAACCGGCCGCGCGCCGTACATGAGCTGCTCCGTCTGGCAAAATCCTGGAAGCCTCCACGCTTCCCGTTGCGCGGCCGCGACCTGCTTGCCGCCGGCATCGCGCCGGGACCGCAGGTCGGTACTCTCCTTGCCGAACTCGAAGCCTGGTGGATCAAGGGCGATTTCCGCGCCAGCGTGGCGCAGTGCCGCGCCGAGCTGCGGCGGCGGCTGACGCCGCATGGCTGACGCAACCGGCCGAAGCAGCCCGCTCGAAATCCTCGCGATCTTCCTGCGGCTGGGGTTGACTTCGTTCGGCGGTCCGGTCGCGCATCTCGCCTATTTCCGCAGCGAGTTCATCGACAAACGACGTTGGCTCGACGAGGCCGGCTTCGCCGACCTGCTGGCGCTGTCGCAATTCCTGCCAGGTCCGTCATCGAGCGAATTCGGCTTCGCCGTCGGATTGTTGCGCGCCGGACTGCCCGGCGCGCTGTGCGCCTGGCTCGGCTTCACGTTGCCGTCGGCGCTGATCATGGGCGCGCTTGGTTTCGGCGTCGCCCGCCTCGGCAATCTTGCCGGCGCGCCGTGGCTGCATGGCTTGATGCTTGTGGCATGCGCGGTAGTGGCGCTGGCGGTCTGGCAGATGGCACGGCGCTTGGCCAACGACATACCGCGCGGCGC
>JBAVMB010000356.1:0-1604 GCA_049689615.1 Allostellaceae bacterium | reverse complement strand
GGCGTCCTGCATCGCGCTGGTGGTCGCGGCCGGTCGCGGTACGCGGCTCGGCGCTGAACTTCCCAAGCAATATCTGTCCGTCGCCGGACAACCGTTGCTGCGCCATTCGCTGACGACGCTCGCGGCTCATGCCGGTATCGACCGCGTACGCGTGGTCTACAATTCTGCCGACACCGAGCATTATGCGCGCGCCAGCGCCGGGCTCGATCTGCTGCCGCCGGTTGCCGGCGGCGCGGCGCGGCAGGATTCCGTGCGGCTCGGGCTCGAAAGCCTCGCCGAATTCTCACCCGAGCGTGTGCTCATCCACGACGGCGCACGACCGTTTGTCGACTGGGGTACGATCGATCGTGTGCTCGAGGCGCTGGCCGATGCGCCCGCCGCGGTGCCGGCGCTCAAGCTCGCCGATACCATCAAACGCGCCGACGATGGCCAAGTGCTCGAAACCGTCGATCGCGCGCAGCTTTGGCGCGCGCAGACGCCTCAGGGTTTCCGCTATCGCGAGATCCTCGCCGCGCATCGCGCCGCCAAGGGTATGGATCTGCCCGACGATGCGGCGGTGGCCGAGCGCGCCGGCCTCGCCGTGCGGCTGGTCGCCGGCAGCGAAGGCAACGTCAAGGTGACAACGCCGGAGGATCTGGCGCGCGCCGAGCGCTGGGCCACCGCGCGTCTCGGCGACGTGCGGACGGGCCAAGGTTTCGATGTCCACGCGTTCGGCCCCGGCGACCATGTCTGGCTGTGCGGCATCAAGGTGCCGCATACCAACGGCCTAGTCGGCCACAGCGACGCGGATTGCGGCCTGCATGCGCTGACCGATGCGATACTCGGCGCGCTCGGCGCCGGCGACATCGGCGTGCATTTTCCGCCAAGCGATCCGCAATGGCGCGGCGCGCCGTCGCATCGTTTCCTGCGCCACGCAGCGGACTTGGTGGTCAAAGCCGGCGGCAGCATCGCGCATGTCGACGTCACGCTGATCTGCGAGAGTCCGAAGATCGGTCCGCACCGCGCGGCCATGGTGGCGCGCATCGCCGAAATCCTCGGCCTCGACCCGAAGCGCGTCAGCGTCAAAGCAACGACCACCGAGCGCCTCGGCTTTACCGGCCGCGGCGAAGGCATCGCGGCGCAGGCGGTGGCAACGCTGCGCCTGCCGCTCTGACGCGATGACGCGGCCGCCGCTGTCGTTCGCGCGCCCGTCCGTGTGGCTTTCGACCTGGTTCGGCTGCGGCCTGTCGCCGGTCGCACCCGGCACCGCCGGCTCGCTTGCCGCGTTGCCGCTGGCGGCGTTCGTCGTCTGGCAGAGTGGGCCATGGCTGCTGTTGGTTGTTGCCGCGATCCTTCTCGCCATCGGCATCGCAACGACGGGCGCCTATGTCAGCGCCGCCGGCATCGCGGATCCGCCCGAAGCGGTGATCGACGAAGTCGCCGGCCAATGTCTGACGTTGGTTGTCGTGCCCCTCGCGCCCCTGCCCTATCTCATCGGCTTCGTGCTGTTCCGTTTCTTCGATATCACCAAGCCGTTTCCGCTGCGTTGGCTCGAGCGCAAACTGCCGGGCGGCTATGGCATCATGCTCGACGATACCGGAGCCGCGATATACGCCATCATCGTG
>JBAVMB010000355.1:0-1758 GCA_049689615.1 Allostellaceae bacterium | reverse complement strand
GTCGGGCGGATTTTCGTCGCCGAAAAGCAGGTGCTGGCGCCGACGCCGGCTTGCGTCCTGATGTTCCAGGAGCCGTCGCTTTATCCCTGGATGAATGTGGCGGAGAACATCGCCATCGGTCTCGATTTCGCCGGCCGCGGCCGCCAGGCCGAAGGGCGCGTCGCCGAACTGTTGAAACTGGTGCAACTCGAGGAATGGGCCGACGCCAACGTCCAGCGGCTTTCGGGCGGCCAGCAACAGCGCGTCGCCTTCGCCCGTTCTCTGGCGCCCGAACCCGAAGTGCTGTTGCTCGACGAGCCGTTCTCCGGTCTCGATCCGCTGACGCGGGTCGCGCTGCAATACGAGGTGCGCGAGATCGCACGCCGCATCGGCCTCACGGTGATGATCGTCAGCCACGATTTCGACGAGGCGATCACGCTCGCTGATCGCGTGCTGGTGCTCGCCGGCCGGCCTGGCCGCATCGTCGGCCAGGTCGCGGTCACGATCGAGGGTACGCGCAAGCGCGAGACCATGGAGTTTCGGCGCATCCGTGCGCAGCTCGCCGATCTTTTCCACACCGCCGACCAGGGCGTCGCCGCATTCGTTGCGGCGGGCTAAGGCGGACATCCGATATATTTCAGCTGAAAGGCCTCATCTCATGAACGTCACGGACGGCGAACAGTTTCCCTTGACCGCGGCAGCGTTGCGCAAAGTCTCGCGCCGCGACCTGCTGGATTATTTCGCCGCCGGCGGTCTGGCGGCGCTGGCCTCGACGCTGCCCGAACGGGCGCGCGCCGCCGATCCCGACGCCGACGAGATCGTGCGTATCGGCTATCTGCCGATCACCGACGCCGCCTCGCTGCTGGTGGCGCACGCGCAGGGCTATTTCGAGGACGAAGGCCTCAAGGTCGCGAAGCCGACGCTGATCCGCGGCTGGGCCGAAATTGCCGAAGGCTTCGTCGCGCGGCGCTTCAACGTCGTCCACCTGCTCAATCCGGTGCCGGTGTGGATGCGCTACAACAATAAAATTCCGGCCAAGATCATGGCCTGGGGTCACACCAACGGCTCGGGCATCGTCGTCGGCCACGAGACCGGCATCAAGCGCTTCGCCGATCTCGGCGGCAAGCAGATCGCCGTGCCATTCTGGTATTCGAACCACAACATCATGCTGCAGATGGCGCTGCGCGCGAACGGCGTGAAAGCCGTGATCAAGCCGCAGACCGCCAAGCTGGCGCCGGACGAGTGCAACCTCCAGGTGATGGCGCCGCCCGAGATGACTGCCGGCCTCGCGGCGCGCAAAATCGACGGCTACATCGTCGCCGAGCCGTTCAACGCGCTCGGCGAGCTCAAGGCGAACGCGCGCATGCTGCGCTTCACCGGCGACATCTGGAAGAACCATCCGTGCTGCGTCATCACCATGCACGAGGATAATGTCACGCGCCGGCCGGAATGGACGCAGAAGCTCGTCAACGCCATCGTCCGCGCCGAGCTCTATGCCTCGCAGCACCGCAAGGAAGTGGCGCAGATGCTGTCGGCCGACGGCAAGGGCTATTTGCCGGTGTCGGGCGCCGTCGTCGACCGCGCGATGAACTATTACGACCTCGGCTTCTACGGGCCGACCGGCGCGCTCGAGCACGAAGCCGATTGGCACAACCACCGCATCGACTTCCAGCCCTGGCCCTATCCGTCGGCCACCCAGCTGGTGGTCAAGGCGATGAACCAGACGGTGGTCGCCGGCGACACGACATTCCTGAAGGGTCTCGATCCCGAATTCGTTGC
>JBAVMB010000354.1:0-4069 GCA_049689615.1 Allostellaceae bacterium | reverse complement strand
CCCACGACTGGCGCAATTGCTATGCGCTGACGCGTCGCACGACGTTGACAGTGGCGAAGCCCACGACGCATGGTTAAACGCGACATCAACCAGGACCAAGGTGACAGCGCGAAGGCGCCGCACCGCGTCCGGCGAGGGACGCGGCGCCAAACGCCCTTCGCAGAGAGGGATATCCGCGTGACCGGCCGCGCCCAGCTGAAGTCCGTGACGCCGCGCAACGACGAACTGACCGAGGCCAAGCGCCTCGAGCTCTATCGCCTCCAGGTCGAGATTCGCGACTGCGAACAGCGCGCCTACGACTTGTTCCTGCAGGGTCTGGTCAAAGGCACGAGCCACCTGTCGCTAGGCCAGGAGGCGGTCGCCGCGGGCTTCGCCGGCGCGATGGAAAAAGGCGATCTCAGCTTCTGCACTTATCGCGGCCACGCCCATACCCTCGCGCGCGGCGTGCCGATGGAGAAGGTGCTGGGCGAGCTGATGCAGCGCGACAACGGATTGATGCGCGGCAAGGGCGGCTCGATGCACCTCACGTCCGTCGACCACGGCGTCATGGGCTCCTACGCGATCATCGGCGCCCATCTGCCGATCGCCTGCGGCGCCGCCTGGCGTGCGCAATACAAGGACCAACGGGACGTCTCGGTCTGCTTCTTCGGCGACGGCACCACCAACATCGGCGCGTTCCACGAGGCGCTCAATTTCGCCGCAGTGTGGAAGCTGCCGGTGATCTTCGTCTGCGAGAACAACCTGTATATGGAATATACGCCTATTGGCGAGGTGACGGCGGTCGCGCATCCCGCCGCCGACCGCGCCAGCGCCTATGGGCTCGAACGCATCGTCATCGACGGCAACGACGCTGACGCGGTGTTCCGCGCCGCTCGCGTCGCCTTCGACAAGGCCCGCGCCGGTAACGGACCGTCGCTGATCGAGTGCATGACCTACCGGTACAGCGGCCACTCGCGAGCCGATCCGGCGAAATACCGGCCGGCCGGCGAACTCGATGAATGGATGAAGCGCGACCCGATCCAGCTCTATCGCAGCCGGCTGCTGGCTGCCGGCGTCGGCGAAGCGACAGTCAAAGCGATCGAGCAAGAATCCAAACGCAAGGTCGATGCTGCGACCGAGGCGTGCAAAGCCGCGCCACCGACGCCTGCCGACATCCTGACCACCGACGTTTATGCCGACGGAGGCTGGGCGTGGCGGAATTGACCTATCGGGACGCGGTAGCGCGCGGCATTGCGCAGGAAATGAGCCGCGATCCTGACGTCGTCTTTCTCGGCGAGGATGTCGCCAAGGCTGGCGGCGTGTTCAAGGCCACGGTCGGCCTGCTCGAGCAGTTTGGGCCGCGGCGCGTGCGCGACACGCCGATTTCGGAGCAGGCGATCCTGGGTGCGGCGATGGGAGCGGCGATGACCGGCCTGAAGCCGATCGCCGAGATCATGTTCTCGGATTTCCTGGCTGTGTGCTTCGACTACATCGCCAACGAGATTCCGAAATCGCGCTATATGTCGAACGGCCAGGTGAAATGCCCGCTCGTTATCCGCACCGGCAATGGCGCCGGCTCGCGCTTCGGCGCGCAGCACAGCCAGAGCGTCGAGAACTGGGCGATGATGATTCCAGGCCTCAAGGTGGTGGCACCATCGACGCCGCGCGACGTCATCGGGCTTATGGCCGCGGCGGTGCGCGATCCCGATCCGGTGATCTTCTTCGAGCACAAATCGCTCTATGCGGCAAAAGGCGACGTTCCGGACGGCGAGATCGTTGATCGTCTCGGCACCGCGAAGATCGTCCGCCCCGGCAAGGACGCGACGGTGCTGGCGCTGGCGCTGATGGTGCCACGCGCGCTCGCCGCCGCCGAGACGTTGGCCGCGGAGCACGGCATCGACGTCGAGGTAATCGACGTGCGCTCCCTGGTGCCGCTCGATCTGGCGACGATCCTCGGCTCGGTCGCGCGCACGCACCATTTGTTCACCGTTGAGGAAAATCCGCGCCTTTGCGGCTGGGGCGCCGAGCTCGCCTCGATCGCCGCCGACGAGGCGTTTTACGATCTCGACGGACCGGTGGTGCGTATCACGACGCCGCACATTCCACTGCCGGCGGCGGATAACCTCGAGGATCTGGCGCTGCCGAACGCGCCGCGCATCGTCGATAAGATCCGCCGCTCCCTCAACGCGTGAGGTCGATCATGGTCGGCATGCCGAAGGTCAAGCTCAAGGATGCACCGGACATCGAAGTGCCGACCGGCCTCTATATTGGCGGCCAGTTCCGCGCCGCGACCGGCGGCGGCCAGTTCGACGTGCTCAATCCTGCGACCGAACAGCCATTGTGCAAGGTCGCCGATGGCACCGTCGACGACGCCAGGGCTGCGCTCGACGCTGCGTCGCGCGCCTTTCCGGCCTGGTCGGCGACCAATCCGCGCGACCGCGCCGAAATCCTGCGCAAGTGCTTCGAGCTGGCGATCGCGCGCAAAGAATTCTTCGCCCGGCTGATGACGCTCGAGAACGGCAAGGCGCTGCCCGATTCGCGCGCCGAAGCTGCCTATGCCGCCGAGTTCTTCCGCTGGTACTCGGAAGAGGCGCCGCGGAACTTGGGCGAGATCTCGCGGGCGCCGTCGACCGGCGCACGCATCCTGGTGCAGCACAAGGCCGCCGGTGTCGCGGTGATGGTGACGCCGTGGAATTTTCCGGCGGCGATGTGCACGCGCAAGATCGCGCCGGCGCTGGCCGCGGGCTGCACCGTCGTACTGAAGCCGGCGTCGGAAACGCCGCTGACCATGCTGGCGCTCGCCGAATTGTTCCAGGAGGCCGGCGTGCCGCCCAGCGTCGTCAACATCGTGCCGTCGCGCAAGTCGGGCGCCGTGGTCAGCGCGATGCTGCACGATCCGCGTGTGCGGGTGATCTCGTTCACCGGCTCGACCGAGGTCGGCCGCAAGCTTTTGCATGAAGCCGCCGACAACGTCGTGCGGCCGGCGATGGAGCTCGGCGGCAATGCGCAGTTCATCGTCTGCGAGGACGCCAACATCGACGCCGCTGTCGAGGGCGCGATGGTTGCCAAGATGCGCAACATGGGCGAGGCCTGCACCGCCGCCAACCGCTTCTACGTGCACGAGAAGGTGCACGACGCTTTTGTCGACAAATTCGTCGCCAAGATGAAGGCGCTGAAGGTCGGCAACGGCCTGGAAGAGGGCGTCGCCGTCGGGCCGCTGGTCAACGCCGATACGCGCGACAAGGTCGCGGCGTTGGTCGAAGACGCGCTCAACAAGGGCGCGCGCGCCGTGCTCGGCGGCCAGCGCGTCAACCGCACCGGCTATTATTATCCGCCGACGGTGCTGGTCGACGTGCCCGACAACGCCCGTTGCCTGAAGGAAGAGATCTTCGGGCCGGTGGCACCGATCCAGAAATTCCGTGACGAAGACGAGGCGATCCGCAAGGCCAACGACACCGAGTTCGGCCTGATCTCCTACGTCTATACCCGCGACCTGTCGCGCGGCCTCAAGATTTCGGAGCGGCTCGAGGCCGGGATGATCGGCCTCAATCGCGGCGTCGCCAGCGACCCCGCAGCACCGTTCGGCGGCGCCAAGCAATCGGGCATCGGCCGCGAAGGCGCGCACGAAGGCATGATGGAATTCCTCGAGACGCAATACGTCTCGGTCAACTGGTAGGCGACGGCGGCCGCATGAATGTCATCATGCCGCAGCTGGGCGAGACCGTTGCCGAAGGCAAGGTCGCGAGCTGGTTCAAGAAAGTCGGCGACAAGGTCGCAGCCGGCGAAAATCTGTTCCTGATCGAGACCGACAAAGTCTCGATGGAGGTGCAGGCGACCGAAGCCGGCACGCTGACGGAAATCCGCGTACCCGCCGGCGAGACCGTACCGGTCGGCACCGTGGTCGCCGTACTGGGCAAGGTCGGCGAAAAAGCCGTCGATCCGAAGCAAGCGGCGGTGCGTCCCGCGGCGAATAATCCGAAGGCAGCGCCGCAGCCTGCCGTCGCGACCGCGGCCAGCGCGCCGGCGACAGGATACCGGCCATTCACGCTCAAGCCATTCGAGGAGGTGCGCACACCAGCCGGTATCGCGC